>NZ_JAAHIG010000165.1:0-18729 GCF_010692305.1 Moorena sp. SIO4G3
TCAAGGTTTTCTGCGATCGCAGAGAACCTTGATATTTGGAGTACAGGATATATTGACCACCCCTCTATTCTAGCATGTTACTACAGCGCTGCCGATGTATTTATTGGGCCATCCCTTCAAGAAGCATTTGGTCAAACCTTTATAGAAGCAGCAGCCTGTGGTACACCAGCCATTGGTTATGGAGTAGGTGGTGTCAAAGAAGCGATCTTGAATCGAGTGTCAGGACGAGTAGTGACACAAAAAACCCCAGAAGCCTTAGCTAAGGTAATCAAAGAATTATACTATGACCCCCACAAATTAGACCTGTTGGGGAAAACCGCAGCTATTTATATTGCCAACCACTTCTCCTTACAGTCGAGCTATCACAGTTTTATGGTGGCCTTAGACCAAAGCGGTTGGGTCGATCAGCTCCAAATTCCCAGGGCAAGTAAATTTTTAGTAGGCTCTCCCAAACTTACTCAACCCCTAGGGATTAAAAGCGGCATTCCCAAAAACAACAGTAGTATTATCTCTGGGGTTGGTATTCAAGGTTATACCCGTCAGGGTTTTGGAGCATTAGAACAACCCTTGCCAGAAATTGGTCTTTTTCGCCCCAGCCAGTGGTTACTGTGGCCAGAGGGAGAGTTTGCCATCATTGCCGATAATCCCAGGAAAGGTCAGCTAGTCATTGCCTGCCGTAACGTCTCCCAGGGTCAGTTCCTTGAAGTTTGGCAACAGGGTAAGTTACTATTGCGAGTGGCAGTGCATCACTTTGGGATCGATCAAGTTAATGTATTTACCCTACCGATTTCGTTACTTGAAGGCTTCAATTTATTTTCCCTGAAGACCGAGACCTATCATGTTGATCAGTCCAATCGTCATTTAGGGTTAGGGGTACTGATTGAGAGAATTACATTTACAGAGCGACTCGATTGGGAACCGTTGCGGGAACGCAATCAATTATCCATCCTCATGGATGACCATCTCAATGGTATCGGTTGGTTATCACCTGATACATTAAATGGCACACCAGTTCGCTGGATGGAGAAGGTAGGTAGTGTGATTATTGACGGTATTAATACTATCAAGCCGTTGCAAGTGCGAGTTTCAGGAATGATGGCGGTGGAGAAACGGTTTATTAGCGATATGGTAGTTAAGGTAAATGGCAACGCTATTGATGGAGAGGTTCAGGAACAATCCGATAAATCTTGGGTGTTTGAAGGAATTATTCCCTCTGGCAGCCTAACCTTAAACGCTCCATTTGTGCTATCGATTGAATCACCAGGGGTGGGTCAGTTATCATCTATTGATTCGAGATTAGCTAGCCTATTAGTGAAATCGGTGATCATTGGAGCAGCTGAAGGTTAATGGGATATTCTTCAGTAGCTAGTTGCGTAGGGTGCCTTAGGGACGGGCTCGCCCTAATTTTCCGCTTCAACGCCTGGGTTGAAAAAGTCCGTCCCGTAAGGCACCACCGAGTCAAACAGCAAGTATGAGATGCAACCGTAGGGAGTAGGGAGCAGGGAGCAGTTTTTAAAGAGGGTTAATGGAAAAAATTATATATACACGAGACAATCAGAAAGTTTCTCTTGAGGTACCTCCCCCTGGTGATCTTCCTAGTTTCTTCGTCTTCGCGCTCCACAAATCAGGGAGTGTAATGCAGGATAAAATTATTGAAGATATCGGTTTTAACCTAAATATACCACTGATTAGTGTTGCCAAGACTTCCTTTAATCAAGGGGTAGAAGAAAGTGCCTTTGGTAAGGATATATGTGACCTTTTTGTCAAAACTGGATATGGCTTTTACGGCTCTCGATATCTCCCAGCCTATCTTAATGATTTCGATTTGAGTGGTTTCAAAAAGATATTACTAATCCGGGATCCCAGGGATATTGTAGTATCCCATTATTTTTCCATGAAGAACAGTCATGTTATTCCCCCAGGTAAGATAGGTGATACCCTTTCAAAAAATCGCCAGCGACTACAAGACATGGATATAGACCAGTATGCGATTCAACAAGCACCGATATTTCGCAAAATAATTCAAAGGTACAGCAAGATTGAAGATCAGTTATTCAAACTGTTTAGGTATGAAGATATCGTTTTCCATAAGCGTCAGTGGGTTGCAGATATTATTAGCTTTTTGGAATTAGAGCTTGAGGATAGCAAAATAGAGCAAATAGCTAAAAAACACGATATTTTTCCAACTAAAGAAAATCCCGCATTACACATCCGTAAAGTTACCCCAGGAGATTATAAGGAAAAGTTGCAACCCGCCACTATTGGTCAGCTTAATGAATGTTTTAGAACTATCTTGATTAAGTATGGATATGAGAATTAAGGTTGTCTGTCAGAAGGCAGAATTAAGAATGTAGAGGGAGCATGTCACCTTTGTAATTATGTATATAGATCCCCCCTAACCCCCCTTAAAAAGGGGGGAATTAGATTCAAAAGTCCCCCTTACTAAGGGGGATTTAGGGGGATCTGAATCAGGGATTAACAAAACTGACATGCTCCCGAATGTAGAATTCTAAATTCTAAATTCTAAATTCTAAATTCTAAATTCTAAATTCTAAATTCTAAATTCTAAATTCTAAATTCTAAATTCTAAATTCTAAATTCTAAATTCTAAATTCTAAATTCTAAATTCTAAATTCTTAATTCTAAATTCTAAATTCTAAATTCTAAATTCTACATTCTTAATTCTAAATTCTAAATTCTAAATTCTAAATTCTACATTCTTAATTCTTAAAAATTATTTAAGGTTTTTCCCACTCCCTATCGGGTAAATTTTACTGTCTTTGTGGAAAGCCCCAGTGGGTGAAACCCCCTTTGGCCGCTGGCAAAAATTCCCGGTAAAATTCCCACACTCCCCACCCATCAAACATTTCCTTTCTTTCCTCTTGACAAGTGTTTTTCCTTTAATCTAATATACCGGAGGTTGCTTGAGCCCCTAGCAGCAAAAAGCTGGGGCAGTAACTTCTGTAGGGGTACAGAAAAAATAGTTACGAGGTGCTTAACCTTTCGGTTAATTACTTGGCAACCAAATCATTACGATAAGGAAAGAAAATTTAATGATGCAAAAACTACGCAATGCGCTATTGGCATTAGTTATTGCCATAGCTCTGACTTGGATGCCTTCTTTTACGGTACCTTCCGCACAGGCTGCTGAAGTTGAATTTCGTCCTGGACTCCAGTTTTCAATCGCCCGGACCGGACAATGGATAGAATCACAAAGTGGTCCGATATTTTCTCCGGGCCACGAAGTTCATGTTTTTTATGACTCCCTCAGGTTAGCTTCGCCTGCAAATCGAAGTTGTCCTAAGTTTGATGATTCAACTACTGTAACAGGCTACGTCATGTCTGATAACAGCGGGGATGTTACTAAATTCGACCTTGGATCCCTTGACTCCCCTGCAGTTGATTTCGTCAAGGTTGGATCGTTTACTACCCCTAAGTGCTTTTATGGTAGTGAAGAGATCCAGATCTGGTTCAGTGGCATCGACGACTATGGCAATATTTGTTACGATAGTAAATTCGGCGACAATTACACTTTTCCAGTGACTTGCGAATAATAAGTTGTTGAGTCTGGAGGCAATTCTCAGCAGTGAACTAACCTAGGTTTCGCTCTGGAATTCTCCCCAAGGAAGCAACTGAAAAAGCGATGCAGCGATGCAGCGCGGTCTTGGGGGTTCCCCCCATGAGCGACTGCATCAAGAAGTGCGCGCTGCATTGCTTTTTCAATAAGGTTGTTAAAGGTTGAATATTTTTTGTTACTCCTGATTCCCGATTCCCGATTCCCGATTCCCTACTCCCTACTCCCTACTCCCTGTTCCCTGTTCAAATCGATAAGCTCTAGCTTTTAATTTTTGCATCCATCCCTTTACTGTTGGTTGCTTAAAGATACTATCAATCACCTCTTTAATATCTTCAGCAACTGGACTAGACTGTTCCGGAATAGTATTACTTTGTCCAAAATAGTGACAGGTTGCTTCTGGCAACCACAGGGCTCGGCTTCCTCTCAAAAATACTAAATTTAATATTACTTCTACCATCGCAGCGTCTTGATTTAACTTAGTATTGAAGCCTCCTACTAGGTCTAAGCGACTGCGACGAAACATACTATTACTTTGACGCAACGGTTGCCACAGTTTCTCTAACTTCCAGATGTGTAAGTCTTCTAAATCCGGTAAGTCTTGCCATGGCGTCACCTGGGTTATTTTTTCTCCCTCAACCAGTTGCCAGCCACTCAATAGTAAATCCAAGGTAGAGGATTCCCGATCAAATGCTGCTACTTGCTTCTCTAGGGCATCTGGTAGTAAAACACTGTCACTATCTAGAAAGATCACAAATTCTCCTTGGGCCATCTCAAGACCGCGATCGCACAACGCCCCCCATTTGCGATTGGCCGTAGGCCACGCTACGCGAACGCATCCCCCTTTAATAACAATTCCCCCCTTGTTAAGGTTCCTACTTCCTGTTACCCCCTTATTAAGGGGGGTTAGGGGGGATCCCTGCTCCCTACTCCCTGTTCCTTGTTCCCTATTCCCTGTTCCCTCATCCCATCCCGCTAGATAACCCCCTTTAATAACAATTCCCCCCTTATTAAGGGGGGCTAGGGGGGATCCCTCCCTACTCCCTACTCCCTTATTACCAGCCCCATCCACCACAATAATTTCATAGTCGGAATAGTTTTGAGCGAGCACACTCTCCACTGCTCGGTTAACTCTAGCGCTAGTACTATTAACAACAGGACTTAGGCGGTTAAGTTGATTTTGCCCCCCTAGCCCCCCAATTCTGGGGGGAATGATGTCAAAGTCCCCCAGAATTGGGGGATTTAGGGGGCAAATGCGTAAGTCCTGAACAATAATAATCACACTAACTCGTGGTGAATCCTGATCATGCCAGGGTTTTAGCTGCCAGGTGCTGTCAGCAATCGTGCCTTGTCCTTGCACATTGCCAATGGTTTTATTCTGTTGCGCTTCCTTGCCCATATGGGCCTCATTTTTGCCCCCCATCAGATGACCGTAGCTATGATTTTGATGCACTGCCATCACCACTTCGCTGGCATCGACGATGGGATAACCCCTCATAGCCGCAGTAGTTACCATCCAGGTATCCCAATATCCCCGTCCTACCGCAAACTTAGGGATAGTAGGGAATAAATTTTTAGGAAAGATAAAGTAATCCTTAGCATCATCAGCCCCTAAACAACCGGTCTGATTGACCTGTTGACACAGGGTGTCTTCCCAGGTGGGAGACTGAAATTCTATGGGCTTGGACAGGTCAAGATTCCAGCGTCGTCCAGTGATTAAAAATGTCTCTAAGTGTTGGCAGACTTGTTGAATGGCTTGGGTAAAATCCTTCAGTAGAATAATATCAGCGTTGATATAAGTGATGATATCGTGAGTTGCTTGTTCCTGGACTTGGGCAAACACACTATCCAGTAGAGGAGTACCATAGCTATTGCACTCGATATCAGCAACATGATTCAGTCCTAACTCCTGAGCAATGGCAGCTGTACCAATTTCATCACCAAATAAAATAATTTCTGGCTTGGGTTTGAGCAAGGTCCAGCTGGTAATGGCGTTGTGCTGGATGATACCAATGTTACCTAGAAAAGCCTTAGGCACCGTGAAAATGCTGATGCCTAGGTTTGGTCGAATCTCGGGCTTGATATACAACGGTTGGGCCATTATGCTGATTGCTAATCCTTGATATTGATGGTATTGTTATAGAGTTTGTATCTGAGTTGTAAACACACGTATTGCCGAAAAAGGCACAAGGAAAGAGCCAAAAGGCAACAGGGGAAAGCGATCCTCAGTTTTATTGTCCAAGAAAAAAAGACATAAAAGGTTTACATCTCAAATGCAAACGCTATTTTAGATAATAAAATCGAATCGGTAAGGTATCAGCGATTAGCTATAACCAAGTTTTAGTTAAATCCTTAAGATACCATCATCAATTCGAACAGAAACTGCTAGAGCGAACACAATTTTTTAACCATCGTTCAATCACAGTTTTTAAAAACACTATTAGGATGCCGCCCCAAATAGAACTAGCTATGGTTGAGACTTCTGTAAGTATTGGGAACCAATTGAGACAGCAAGGACAACAGAGTGAAGCAATTGCAGCATACCAGGAAGCAATTGAGTTACAGCCAGATAATCCAGGAATTTATCACCTCTTGGGACAATCTCAGGCTCAGCAGGGGGATTTAGAAGGCGCGATCGCAAGCTACCAAAAATCAATTGCCCTCAATCCTCAACAGTCGTTTTGGGTATACAAACATCTCGGGGATGCTCTGACGGCTCAAGGAAAACTGGATCAGGCGATGGTGGCTTACCAGGAGGCGATGCAGTTTGAGCCAGACCATCCCGATTTTTATCACAATCTAGGACAAGCTCAAGCACGACAGGGCAATTTAAACGAGGCGATCGCATCCTACCAAAATGCGATCGCACTCAATCCTAGCCATCCGTTTTGGATCTACAAAAATCTTGGGGATGCTCTGAGACAGACTAATCGATTTGATGAAGCGGTTTCCGCTTACCAGGAAGCAAGCCAGTGTGACCCGGAAAATCATAGAACAGTATATCCTAACTTGGCACAATGTCAGCAGCAACAGGGAAATTTAGACGATGCCATCGCCTCTTACCAAAATGCGATCGCACTTAATCAACAGCAGCCAGCTTGGGTTTACCAAAATCTCGGGGATAGTCTGAGCTTACAAACTCGATGGTATGAAGCCATTACCGCTTACCGTAGCGCTATAGCCATTAACCCCAGCATCAATGGGGTTAAAGAGAGCTTAGCCGATGCTCTGCGAGAAACCAAACAATTGGATTTAGCGATCGCAGCCTATCGCGATGCGATTGAAACCAATCCCGACCGCTTTGAGTCTCACCATTGGCTAGGGGATTTATATCGAGAAAACAAGAATTGGCATGAAGCAGCAGCCGCTTACCAATCCGCCATAGAACTCAATCCCTACAATCCTTGGACTCACAATAATTTAGGCTTAGCCTTAGCCCAACAAGGGAAGCTAGAAGAAGCCGTAGCCGCTTATCAACAAGCCATAGCCCTATCCCCCAATCAGTACTTTGAGTTTTACCAAAAATTAGGGGAAGCTCTCACCCAACTCCAGCACTGGGAGGAAGCAGTTACCGCTTATGGTCGTGCCATTGACCTCAGCCCAGAAAATCCTGATTTATACTACCCCTTGCGCAAAGCATTGGAAGCATTGGGACAGTGGCAAGAACCAGACTATGAACCCCCATCAGAAGACCCTTGGCTAGCCGCTCACCAATGGGCAGATAGTTTGCGAGAACAAGGGAAAATAGCAGAAGCGATCGCAGCCTATCGCTATGCTCTCGATATCAATCCCAACTGTTGTGAATCTTACCATTGGTTAGGGGATTTACTCTTAACCCAACAGACTTGGGATGAAGCAGCAACAGCTTACCAGCGAGCCATAGAACTAAATCCTTACAATCCCTGGTCTCACCATAATTTAGGGCTAGCCTTAACCGAATACGGCAAATTAGACGAAGCAGTAGCAGCCTTAAACCAAGCCATAGCCCTATGCCCCAACCAGTACTTTGAATTTTACCAAAACTTAGGAAACGCCCTCAGCAAACTCCAGCGTTGGGATGAATCCCTTACCGCCTATGGCGATGCTATTAAATTAAATCCAGGCCATCCTCAGTTACACAGTAGTTTAGCAGGTGTATTGGTTAAATTGGGAAAGTCCGATGAGGCGGTAGCGTCCTACCGCCGCTCTATACAGTTAAAGCCAGATGACCCCGAGATACACGAAAAATTAGGAAATGTGCTTCGAGAAAGAGTCCAGGTCGATTTAGATCAAGCAATGAGCTGTTATCGTCGAGCCATTCGGACTAATCCAGATAATCTCGATAATTATCACAAAGCATTAGGGATACAATCCAACGATCCTGAACTCTATCTACAGTTAGGCAATACATTTGTTAAACAAAATCAGTTAGACCAAGCCATCATTTTCTACCAAATTGCCCTCCAGATCCAACCCGAAAATTATGAAGTAAACGCTCAGTTGACCAGTGTTTTGGAGAAACAAGGGAAACTAGGGAGTAGGGAGTAGGGAGTAGGGAGTAGGGAATAGGGAATAGGGAACAGGCAAGAGGCAAGAGGCAAGAGGCAAGAGGCAAGAGGCAAGAGGCAAGAGGCAAGAGGCAAGAGGCAACCTTGGCCTTTGGCCTTGGCCTATTGGCCACGCTACGCGAATGGCCACGCTACGCGAACAACCTACCCTACTCCGACTCCCGACTCCCGACTCCCGATTCCCGACTCCCGATTCCCGACTCCCGATTCCCGACTCCCGATTCCCGATTCCCGACTCCCGATTCCCGACTCCCGATTCCCGATTCCCGACTCCCGATTCCCGATTCCCGACTCCCCAAGAAGAAAGTACCTCACTAAATTGATAACTGCTATTAAAAATGAAAACTGAAAAATCCTATAACGGCACGTTCCTCTATTTCGATTATCCCATAAATCAAAAATCGAGATATGGGTATGGGAAGCCTCCTCATCCCAAACTTTATGAAATAATTAATCGAGGGAGAGAGACTTACAAAACCTATCTCAATAGCTTTTTGCAATACCAGGAAACCCTGGGAAAATTTGCCAATAAAGCCATAAAAGAGCACTCCCCCGAGCCATCACTATTCAATCCTTGGCTCCCTGGTCTTGATGCGGTCTCCCTTTATAGTCTTATTCGTTTGAATAAGCCTAAACTCTATTTGGAAGTTGGGTCAGGTAACTCTACAAAATTCGCTAGGCGAGCGATAAAAGATGGTGGGCTAAACACTAAGATTATATCTATCGATCCTCAACCGAGAGCAGAAGTTGATTTAATCTGTGATGAAGTGATTAGAAAGCCCGTCGAAACTGTCGATATTGCTATTTTTGATCAACTGGAATCTGGGGATATATTATTTGTCGATAATTCCCATAGAGTATTCATGAATTCCGATGCAACAGTAATGTTTTTAGATGTTTTATACAAATTAAAGCCAGGTATCCTTGTGGAGTTTCATGATATATTTTTACCCTATGATTATCCTCAAAAATGGGACAAGCGCCATTACTCTGAACAGTATGTATTAGCCGCCTACATTTTGGCAGAAGGCAGTAAATTTGATATTATTTTGCCAAACGCTTTCATCGCTTACGATCCCTACTTAAAAGCTCTAATGTCACCCCTTTGGGAATTACCTGAAATGACTGGTGTTAATAAAGGAGGAGCTTCCTTTTGGCTTAAAATGAGAGAAGTCTCTTGAGGATTATAGGGAATAGGGAATAGGGAATGGGAAAACGGGAATAGGGAACAGGCAAGAGGCAAGAGGCAAGAGGCAAGAGGCAAGAGGCAAGAGGCAAGAGGCAAGAGGCAAGAGTTTGAAGGTAAGAGGCAAGAGGCATACATGCTAAAGTTTGAAGGCAAGAAGTGTGTTTACAACCCAGATAAAAACGCTATATCATAAACTACTCTAGAAGAGCCCAGGATTTTTTCCCTACTCCCTGCTCCCTTTTCCCTACTCCCTACTCCCTACTCCCTACTCCCTACTCCCTATTCCCTATTCCCTTTAAAACCTAACTATGGCAATCAAATTTTGGAATGGTATTGCATTAATTGAAAATGATACCTATAGGACTCAATTAATCCCAAAACTAGGACGCTTAGATCACGATCAATCACTGCTGAAGGAGATTTTACCCCATATACCAAGGGGTGGTGTTGCCATCGATGTTGGTGCCAACATTGGCGACCACACCATTGCTTACTTGAATAAAGTTGGGATAACTGGTCGAGTGTTAGGATTTGAACCCCTCCCAGAAGCTTATGAATGTCTGACCTTAAATGTACCAGGGGCAGAATCCTATAACTATGCTCTTTCAGACCAAGAAGAAACCCTGAATTTTGTGATTCGACCGAATACAGGAGAGAGTTTTTGCTCCTATTCAGAGAACTCACAAACTATTCGAGCTGTTCCATTAGATTCCTTTGAGTTTACCCAGCTAGACTTTATCAAGTTTGATGTAGAAGGTTGGGAGTTAAAAGCCCTCAAAGGAGCGGAAGAGACTATCTATAAACATCAACCTCGGATGGTGATTGAGATTAACGAGAAAGTATTTAAACGAACCCTCGGGAATCGACAAGAGATTTACGATTTTCTGAAGCGACATGATTACGAGTTACAACCAATACAACCAAAGACCAGCCTCAACACTGAGAGAATTGATGTACTGGCAGTACCAGAGAAAGCACAATACTTCTGTGGCTTCCAGCATAAATTAGGGGAAGCTTACACAGCAAATAGTCAGCTTGATCAAGCTATCATCGCTTACCGTCGTGGGATTGGGCTTAACCCCACCATATCTTCCTCTCATCACAACTTGGGGGAAGTATTGGAGAAACAAGGTCATCTGGAATCTGCGATCGCATTTTACCGTAAGGCTATTGACCTCAACCGAGATCACCATCAGTATCATATTACCTTAGCCAAAGCCCTAGCTCGAAAAGGCATGGCCGCTGAAGCAGTAGCTGAGTATCGCTTAGGGCTGTCCCTTAACCCTAACTTCCAGTGGTCAGAAGATAATTTTGGCGAAGCTTTATTAGAAGGTCTGTATAAAGATCATAGTAAAGGTTTCCAGGGAAACCCTAGTCAAAAGAATGACACAAGCCACGACTGTGGTGTCATTTATTTAGCCATTGGTGAAAAATTTAAACAAGAATTTATTAACGCTTATAAGTTTTTTAAAAAATCCAATCCTACTATCCCGATCTCCCTATTTACCGATTGCCCCATGGGAGAGTTAGATGGTTGTACAGTCTATCCCTTAAATGATAAAAAAAATCCTCATAAGCTCAAAGTAGATATCTTGAAAAAGAGCCCTTATCAAAAAACTCTATTTCTTGATACAGACACCTTGGTCGTTGGGGATATTTCCGATATATTTTCCTTCCTAGATGACTGTGATTTATGTATAGCAAAAACCCCTCATATCGACTATAGTAAGCCACCTTATAAATATCTTGGCTATGAATCTCATAACACCATGAATACAGGAGTATTCGCCTTTAAAAAATGCCAATTTATTACTAAAATGATAGATGGCTGGATTACTCTGGTATCAAAACAAAATGACTCAACTATGAGAGCAGGACATTTTGGTGACCAGTACTATTTTAACCAATTATTACAATCCGGTTTCTTCGAGCAAGAAGGAGGTAAAGTTAAAGTTATAGACAACAAGATTTACAATGTCAGACCTCAGCCTCTTCCTCACCTAATCAAAGATGGCTTATTTAATCAAGCCAAGATAATTCATCTACGACTACCCGCTTTTGTCCCATCACTAATTTCTCTTAAAAAGAAATAGGGAGTAGGGAATCGGGAATGGGGAATGGGGAATGGGGAATTCGGACCCACCCGACACCCCGACCAGTAATAAAGTTGGGTAGGGTGCGTTAGGGGAGCATTCATGTTTCGTCTCTTAGTCAGGGTTTGGATAGCCCGCCCCGTAACGCACCACCGTGTCAAACAGTTGGGTAGGGTGCGTTAGGGGGGCATTCATGTTTCGCCTCGTAGTCAGGGTTAGGTTGCTACCCGTAACGCACCACTGCTGAGTCAAACAACTGGGTAGGGTGCGTTAGGGGAGCCTTCATGTTTCGTCTCTTAGTCAGGGTTAGGTTGCTACCCGTAACGCACCACTGCTGAGTCAAACAACTGTATCGCTTTTTTCAGATTCTCTTGCCTATCACCACGGATTCTGTGACTATAGGCAGACCAAGGTTGTTTTGAGGGTTGTTTTGAGTCATTGTCCAAGCCATGGGTAAGTCTGGTTTCGTGCGAACGGACGAAGCTTGTTGGAATGCTTCAATAGCAAGTTCTAGATTTTTAGCCCTGTCCCCACGGATTCTGTTTCTGTAAGCAATGCCTAGGTTGGTTTGAGTCTGTGCCCATTCGATGGGGAAGTCTTCTTGGGTGTAAACTTCTAAAGCTAGTTGGTATTCTTCAATGGCAAATTCTAAATTCTCAGCCCTGTCGCCACAGATTCTGTCACTGTAAGCATTGCCCAGGTTGGTTTGAGTCTGTGCCCACTCGATCGGGAAGTCTTCTTTGGTGTAAACTTCCAAAGCGAGTTGGTATGCGTCAATGGTAAGTTCGAGATTATAAGCCCTGCCCCCAAGCATTCTCTCACTGTAGGCTTGAGCCAGGTTGGTTTGAATATCTGCCCAATAGTAGGGGAAGTCTGATTGAGTGTAAACTGACAAGGCTAGTAGGTATCGGGCAATCGCTTTTTCCAGATTCTCAGCCCTGGGGTGGCGGATTCTGTTTCTGTAGGCTTCCCCCAGGTTGATTTGAGTCATTGCCCAATAGATAGGGAAATCTGATTTGGTGTAAACCGACAATGCTCGTTGGTATTGGGTAATGGCAAGTTCTAGATTCAATGCCCTCTCCCCACGGATTCTGGTTCTGTAGGCTTGCCCCAGGTTGGTTTGAATCGCTGCCCAACTTTCCCGCTTACTCTCACGGGTAAAGACCTTTAGCACCTGTTTGTAACCAGCAATGGCGATTTCCATGTTATTGGCTTTATTGCCTAGAGGAAACTGCTGGATCAGGTGGCTGAATTCCCAAATAACTCTAGCGATGTATTCTGCTTCGGCTTCCGAGAGTTTAGCACTTGCCCAGGTTTCCAGGATATCGATAAAGTTATCATCCAGTTTGTCTAGGTTGGCTCCCAGGAGTGGGTAGATCACTTTCGGGTCGCTATCGCTGTTGTCAGTTGCCAGCAATACCTCTGTCAAAAATTTCAGATAGTCTTGGGATGAGGGACTAGCTGAGGTAGGGGTTTCTGAGATTCCCAGCATGTCTAAAAGCTCACTCCTCAGACCCAGTAAAACCTCAGCGCTGTTTTGCTTGCCCTCTGCTGTCAGTTGTTCTGCTACTTGTGCCATTACCTGCAATAACTCTGAATCCACTAACTCACGGTTGCTCTCAAGAATTTTGAATTCTTCACCGCTGGAACAAGTTAGCACTTGCTCGATCAGCTTCAGGTATGCTCGTAGTCTTGGTTCGTCCATTCTTGCTGGTTTTTTCGGGTGCATCTGAGCTTTCGCAACAATACGACCATTGAAGGCTAAAACACTTCTCCCGTTCCCTGAACGGATTGATAAATTCTGATCTAAGCTGACTATTTTCCCGTCTAACGCACCCTACGAGATTGAATATAGAGCTGTTTTGGAGGCGATCGCTCTTCAATTTACATCACTCATTACCCCAATATTTGCACCCATAATTTTAGCAATTTGCTTCAGAATACGCAAGACATCATATAACTGATTCCTACGAGGTAGCAGCAGATAAAAAAGATTAGATAAATCATATTGGGGAACACCGCCCGTCAGCATTTTAACAAACAAAAACTCATCCCCGCTACCAATCATACCATAGACAGGACGTTCAGGATTAGGATTTGCCATCATATAAGTCATTAGTTGAGGTAAAGCTAGGGGAATGGGGAATGGGGAATGGGGAATAGGTAATGGGGAATGGGGAATGGTAATTTCCTAATTTAGTTTCTTCATAAGATTAATAATCATTCGAGTTTCCGATTGAAGCTCTTGTATCAAAGATACTATATCACTTTTTTCAAATAAGCCTACAGCCTCAGCGAGCAAAAGATGGGTTTGTAGTTCATTAATTGAACCTTGTGCAATGCTTAAAAAACGCTTGTATTCTCCTGATGATATTCGTCCATACCCTTCAGCAATATTGGCAGGAATAGATGAAGCCGATTTTCTGATTTGTTGAACCATACCGTATAACTCGTCTTTAGGAAATTGTTTAGTGAGGAAATAGCACTGCTTAGCTATTTCCATGCCTTTTTGCCAAATTCGTAAGTCTTTAAAGTCATTTACTTCAGACATTTTTCCCTTCCATTGCCTATTCCCCATTCCCCATTCCCCATTCCCCATTGCCCATTCCCCATTAATACATCTCAATCCTGTTAATATTATACCATAAATACTCACCGTTGAGCATTAAAAATTTGTTCAGCAGTCAAATTTAATTCAGGAAAAGTTGTTGATTTATTGATTCGGTCTTTTCCTCTAAACTGTTGGACTTGATACTCTCCATCCACAAGCTGATAAATGGAGAGAGTGGGGTGTTTTGGCTGCCCAATAAAACGGACTCCTCCTATTCCTAAATAATCGACAATCCAATATTCAACAATACCGATCGCCTCGTAATCCATTAGCTTGTAACCATAATCGTCACGCCAATTAGTGCTGACAACTTCAATCACTAAAGGAATGGATTCTCCATGAATCAGGGTTGATTTTTTTTCCCACAATGGCTCATTGATGATATTTTGGCGATCGATAAGTAATAAATCAGGATTATAGCCAGTTTCTTTATCCTTTAGTTTGACTAATGCTTTGGGCGGAATACGATAGGGCAAATTCATCCTTGTGTATTCTAAGGTTAATTCTTGGGTGAGAAATCCAGCAATATCTTCATGTTGTCCTGTGGGTTGCATTTCGACGATCATTCCTTCATGTAATTCATAGCGCCTATTTTCTGGCAGCCATTCAATAAATTCATCAAAGGTTATTAGTTGTTGTAATAATTGAACCATAAAAAGCCTCGCTTTTTGCTAATCTTCCCAAAAAATCAATATTTCTGGGCAATGCCCATTGCCCATTGCCCATTCCCCATTCCCCATTGCCTATTCCCCATTGCCCATTGCCCATTCCCCATTCCCCATTCCCCATTCCCCATTCACTCTTCATCCAACTCAAAATCTACTCTTTCATACAAATTTTGAAACGAAATTTCAAAATCAGCTGAAGCCAACTTTAAAACTGCTTCTCCCCCTTGATAATCATTGAAAAGCCATTGCCCATCCTCTTGCTTAAAATATTGAGCCACATAAAAACGATATTGATCGATTAAAATATATTCCTGAAATTCAGGGATAGAACGATAATATATGAATTTATCCGTCCAGTCGTAATCCCGCGTCGATTTAGAAAGGACTTCCACAATGATTGAAGGATTGGTTACGTTTGTCTTACCCATTCCTTCATAGATTGGTTTTCCTTTAATTACCATTACGTCAGGATAGGTATAGAGGCGATATTGCGCTATGCACAAGCGGACATCATTGATATAGATATAATATTCTTGCTCCTTAATTGTCAAAGGAAATTTGCGACAGAAATTGAGCGCAATTTGATTGTGATTTGTCGTTCCTCCTGTCATGAGGATGATTTCTCCATCTCGATATTCATGTTTATCTATCGCTTCCTCCTCTAATGTCAAGTATTCTTCAGGCGTGTAGTACCGTTTTTCTGTTTGAATCACCATATTAATGTTCCTGATGCTGCGATCGTTGTTCAGTTGCCATTACTCTTTAGGATAGGTGTATCTTGCAAACTCCGCTCAGTATAGCGCTACGCGCAAGGGCTTTAGGCAAAAGGCATGCATGCTAAAGTTGACTACAACAGCTTTTGAGCTTGTATCCATGTCAAACACCTTAATGTGTAGTGCTATATTTGATCCTGTAGTTCAGTTGGTAGGATGCGTTAGGCAGTAAAGATTTTCCGATTCTATTCTAGCTTGGTGCCCTGCGACGGATTGATAAATTCTGAGCTACGCTGACCCAATTTGTTGGGATAGGCAATACTACCCACCTGACTTCCTTACCCTTCAGCATAGAGATAATCACTCTCTATCACCCATTGCTTTTCAATCTGCTTATCCTTGTTACTGCGCGTCACTAACCAACGATTAGGAACTGGGGGAAAAACCGTTTGAGTTTCGTTATTGTTATCACTAACCTAAATTCCTTTGGTTAAAGCATCTGGTAAAGCCCAATGTAAATGAATCCCCGCTTTCAGATACAAATTCTGATTTTGAAAAGGCTGAGAAACAATCTCTTCACTAATATTAGCAATATTAGGATTTACGTCTAGTGTCCCATCAAAATACAGCATATTAAGAAAAAAAAATATCGGTCAAGTTTTGGTTAACCCCAATCCTTGACCGATTTCTATTGTGTAAACGTCAACAACTACAGCTTAACTGCATTCAAATGTGAATAACGACTGATCAACTAATACATTCGTCAGTGGTCAGTGGTCAGTGGTCAGCCATTGACCATTGGCTGAATGCTTAAAAATAACCTCCACAATTCCTGGTCGCCAGGGCGTCAAACCCTGTCTTGATGCAGTCGCTCATGGTTTTGGGTCTGTGTGCGGAACCTGCGTCCGCACCTTGTAAGCCCCGTGGAAACCCCCAAGACCGCGCTGCATCGCTGGCAAAACCCTATCCTAGTCTACATATAAATATCGAATCAAGGTGCTCATAACCTCACCAGGGTTTTCGGTAGGTTCAGGAGTGCGACCCTCGTCGGGATAGGCGTATTTAAGACCATAAATGGCATAAATAGTATGTCGAACTTGTTCAGGAGAACCAATCAAGATGTGCTTGACTTTCTTAGGTTTACGACCAGGGTTTTCTGGGTTTTGATTTTCATCGGAGTTGGGTGGAAGATTTTTCGTCATGACCAATTATTCATTAATTTTGTTGACACTATTAATATATCAATAAATTCATTAAATTGTCAAGGGGTTTAGAAAATTTTTTTTATTACGAAATATGGAGATAATGGAGACCGTGGGTAGGGTGAGAATTGTGGATAGTTTTGGAAGATAAACTAGTGTTTATTTCTCTACATTTTTTAGAAAATAAATCGTAGGGTGGGCAGTGCTTCCGAGAAATTGCCAAGCTTGGGATAGCTTTAATCGGCACTGCCCACCAACAGGAAATAAATAAAATGAATCCTAGGGTGGGCAGTGCTTCCGAGAAATTATCAAGCTTGGGATAGCTTTGATAGGCACTGCCCACCGACAGCAAATTAATTAAATTAATCAAATGAATCGTAGGGTGGGCAGTGCTTCCGAGAAATTGCCAAGCTTGGGATAGCTTTAATCGGCACTGCCCACCAACAGGAACTTAATTAAAAGAATCCTCAGGTGGGCAGTGCTTCCGAGAAATTACAAAGCGTAAGGTAGCTTTAATCGGCACTGCCCACCAACAGCAAATTAATCAAATTAATCAAATGAATCGTAGGGTGGGCAGTGCTTCCGAGAAATTACAAAGCGTAAGGTAGCTTTAATCGGCACTGCCCACCAACAGCAAATTAATCAAATTAATCAAATGAATCGTAGGGTGGGCAGTGCTTCCGAGAAATTACAAAGCGTAAGGTAGATTTAATCGGCACTGCCCACCAACAGCAAATTAATCAAATTAATCAAATGAATCGTAGGGTGGGCAGTGCTTCCGAGAAATTGCCAAGCTTGGGATAGCTTTAATCGGCACTGCCCACCGACAGCAAATTAATCAAATTAATCAAATGAATCGTAGGGTGGGCAGTGCTTCCGAGAAATTGCCAAGCTTGGGATAGCTTTAATCGGCACTGCCCACCGACAGCAACTTAATTAAAAACTAGATAAAATTAATCCTATGGTGGGCAGTGCTTCATAGCAATTTAAAACCTGACCATCTCTCTCGAAGGTAAGCACTGCCCACCCTACATCTCTACTACATCTCTACATCTCTGCCCACCGACAGAAATTAATTAAAAACTAGATAAAATTAATCCTATGGTGGGCAGTGCTTCATAGCAATTTAAAACCTGACCATCTCTCTCGAAGGTAAGCACTGCCCACCCTACATCTCTACTACATCTCTACATCTCTGCCCACCGACAGAAATTAATTAAAAACTAGATAAAATTAATCCTATGGTGGGCAGTGCTTCATAGCAATTTAAAACCTGACCATCTCTCTCGAAGGTAAGCACTGCCCACCCTACATCTCTACTACATCTCTACATCTCTGCCCACCGACAGAAATTAATTAAAAACTAGATAAAATTAATCCTATGGTGGGCAGTGCTTCATAGCAATTTAAAACCTGACCATCTCTCTCGAAGGTAAGCACTGCCCACCCTACATCTCTACTACATCTCTACATCTCTGCCCACCGACAGAAATTAATTAAAAACTAGATAAAATTAATCCTATGGTGGGCAGTGCTTCATAGCAATTTAAAACCTGACCATCTCTCTTGAAGGTAAGCACTGCCCACCCTACGCCATATCTACGCCATATCATGATGATGCGATCGCGCTGCTGGTCAATACCAGACCAGTAATTAAAAATAAATAATATCAATCGTAGGGTGGGCAGTGCTTCCGAGAAATTTCCCAGCTTGGGATAGGTTTAATCGGCACTGCCCACCGACAGCAACTTAATTAAAAACTAGATAAAATTAATCATTTGGTGGGCAGTGCTTCATAGCAATTTAAAACCTGACCATCTTGAAGGTAAGCACTGCCCACCCTACATCTCTACTACATCTCTACATCTCTGCCCACCGACAGAAATTAATTAAAAACTAGATAAAATTAATCATTTGGTGGGCAGTGCTTCATAGCAATTTAAAACCTGACCATCTCGCCAGGTAAGCACTGCCCACCCTACATCTCTACTACATCTCTACATCTCTGCCCACCGACAGCAACTTAATTAAAAACTAGATAAAATTAATCCTATGGTGGGCAGTGCTTCATAGCAATTTAAAACCTGACCATCTCTCTCGAAGGTAAGCACTGCCCACCCTACATCTCTACT
>NZ_JAAHIG010000166.1:0-18653 GCF_010692305.1 Moorena sp. SIO4G3
AGGTACCGAGACAGGTACCGGCACAGGTACCGGCACAGGTACCGAGACAGGTACCGAAACAGGTACCGAGACAGGTACCGGAACAGGTACCGAGACAGGTACCGAGACAGGTACCGAGACAGGTACCGGCACAGGTACCGAGACAGGTACCGGCACAGGTACCGGCACAGGTACCGAGACAGGTACCGAAACAGGTACCGAGACAGGTACCGGAACAGGTACCGAGACAGGTACCGAGACAGGTACCGAGACAGGTACCAAGCCAATTATTGCTGCTGCCCCAGCTATTCCAGCTCCTGCCCCAGATCCAGATACCGACGGCATTGATGCTACTGTCACATTTACCGGCAATCAGCTGGCACTGTTCCCAGATAACAAATTGACTCTGAGTGATGCTAATAACACCACTCTTGTTGGCGCAACAGTAACAATTGCTAATCTGCTGAATCCCGGAAAGGAAGAGCTGACTGTTGACAACACTGATACCCTGATTGCGGTTAGCTTCGATGCTGACAATGGTATCCTGACCTTAGATGGGGTAGATACCATCAAAAATTACCAGCAAGTCCTCAACACCCTCCAGTATGAAAACACATCTGGTGTGGATAACGATCCAGAGACAGTGTTTAATGCCCCTGGTCGCATTATCGAGTTTGTGGTTGATGATGGTTTAGCTTTCAACAACGTAAGTGAAGTAGCTACTCTGATTACCATCCAAGATAATGACTCGACGGTAATTGGTACTTTCCAGGATGATACCTTGCTTGGGGGTAATGGCAACGATAGCCTAGAAGGTAACTCAGGGGATGACTCCCTCGACGGTGGAGCTGGAAATGATACCCTGGTTGGAGGAGATAACTCAGACACCCTGCTCGGTGGTGACGGTGATGACGTCCTGGATGGTGGGACTAATGAAGACTTCCTAGATGGTGGAGCTGGTAATGATAACTTGTCTGGGGGAGAAAACTCAGACACCTTGATCGGTGGTGAGGGTAATGACTCCCTGTTTGGTGGTAACAGTGATGATACCTTAGAAGGCGGATTAGGGGCTGATATCTTATCTGGCGGAGGCGGCTCTGACACCTACGTCTTGAGCCCTGGTGAGGGAACAGATACTGTGTTTAGTTTTGAAGATGGAATCGATCTGTTCGAGTTAGGTGGAGGTCTGACCTTTGATGACCTGGTAATTGGTAATAACCTAGGCGCGACTACTATTAGTATTGCTGACCCTGCTAGTATTACTGGCACTGGCGAAGTCTTAGCACAGGTGTTCGGTATATCCACGACTCAGCTCACAGCGGCAGATTTTATTGTTGATCAGGATGTAATCGTTTAATTCAAGAGCCGCACACCCACTTCCAGAGTGGGTGTGTTGGGCCTTGCTGACAAATCCGCTGTACTTGTTGCTCCAGGCGTTTCTGTTCTAAGGGTGGTAATCCAAATAAAATATTGCGACTTTGCCAAACTAAGACGGCTAAGGTTGTGCCAATACAGATAGCTAAACCTAGTGCAGGCAAATGGTTGTAGATAATACTATACCGGAGTGCTGCCCAGGTAAAATGCGATCGCATCAGGGAAATTTCATACTGCCAAGCCCACAGGCTTAATGGAGCAACAGTTATCCAGAGAATGCCTACGAAAATCCACCTACCATAAACAGTTAATTGATGTAATCGTTTTACCCTGGCCTGAAGGATTGGGTCAAGGGTAATTTTTCGTCTTGGGCTATCTGGTTGCTCCATAATTAGAAGACTATTGAAAATGATAACTAAACTTCATCAGAAAATTCTGCTTCAATCACTGAAGTCCCCTCCTTTTCTGGATTAACTGCAACCTCGACTACAGACTGAGCTTTACCAGTGCGCTCTCTCCACCAAGCTAAGAGGGTACTGGCAATAAAAATACTGGAGTAAGACCCTGCTGTAAAACCAATAATTAGTGCTAAGGCAAAGAATTTTAGGGTTTCTCCCCCGAACAGCAAGATTGCTAACAGGGGTAGCAAGGTAGTTAAGGTGGTATTGATGGAGCGGGTTAAGGTTTGATTAACAGCATCCTCTACAATTTGATTGATATGTTGACCTGGCTTGAGTTTAATTACTTCTCGCACCCGGTCGTAAATCACCACAGTATCATTAACAGAAAAACCAATAATTGTCAATAGGGCAACCACAAATAAGGTATCGACTTCTACCCCTAGCACTAAACCTAGGATAGAGAAAAGACCAATAGCGATTAAGACATCGTGGAACAGGGCAACGAAAGCGAATAGGCCATAATCAAACTCGAATCGGAAGGTAAGGTAGACAAAGATGCCCACAAAGGCCATAAACAAAGCGATTAAGCCAGAAATAAACAGTTGCCTGCCTAAGGTGGGACCAACGGTGTCAATCTGAGTAGATTTGGGATCGAAAACACCAAGACGCTCCGTTAGGGCAGTTTGCAACTGGGTGCGTTGTTCAACATCTAATGTTTTAGTCCGAATTGTCAGGGCTTGTTTTTCTTCCCCTAGTATTTGGATACTGCTATTGCCAAGACCTTGTGCTGTCATGACGTCTCGCACCATAGCCAAATCGATGGGTTGGTCGCAGTTTCCGGGTTGAGTACAGTCTCTCTCTAGTTGTAGGCGGGTACCACCAACGAAATCGAGACCTAACCGTAAAGGGGCTCCTAGTTGGAGAAAAGAAATCACCATGGCAATGATACCGACCGTAATCAGGGCGGTTGAGATGCTCCACCAAAGCGATCGCGTTTTAATTACATTAAGTTTCATATTGACTTTTCTATTAGTAAATCCTTATATAGCAAAGGGAGTAGGGAGTAGGGAGTAGGGAGTAGGGAGTAGGGAGTAGGGAACAGGGAATAGGGAATAGGGAATAGGGAACAGGAATTAGGTAACAAAATTATCACAATTACTATACGGATTGCTATAAATTAGTAATTATGAATTATGAATTATGAAATGGTTTTTTTGGTGGAACCGGAACATGGTCAACTAAACACTATATCCACAACTATATTCACAACTTTATCCATAACTAGGATGAAGGATTAAATAGGTTTTTTAGTTGAAACCGATCATAGCCAAATAAACGCTTTATCCATAACTAGGAATTACACTTCCTACTTCCTAGTTCCTACTTCCTAGTTCCTACTTTGTCAATTATTGGCTTGGTAAATTGGGGCAGAAGAGTTCTGGTTTCTGACGTATCCCTGGAAGTCCTAAAACTGCCACGAGCATCAGGGTGCGACTACAGGTCACGGCGGTAAACATACTGATTCCTACCCCAATGCCTAGGGTTACGGCAAAGCCTTTGACTAGACCTGAGCCTAGCCAAAACAGTACTGCACAGGCGATTAATGTGGTCACAGTTGCATCTAAAATACTAGAAAAGGCTCGGTAAAACCCGGACTCTACTGAGCGATACAAGGTCTTACCAGCACGTAATTCTTCCCGTGTCCGCTCAAAAATCAGCACATTGGCATCAACTGCCATACCGATACTAAGGATAAAACCAGCAATTCCGGGTAGGGTTAAGGTAACACCTAATAAGGCAAATGCTGCGATGGTGAGTAAAGCGTAGATACTCAGAGCAATATTAGCAATGATGCCAGGCAGTCGGTAATAGAACACCATAAAGATTAATACTAAAATCAGACCAACTACAGCAGCATAGATACTACGTTGAATACTATCTCGTCCTAAGGTTGCCCCTACGGTGCGATTCTCCACGATTTCTACTGGCAAAGGTAAGGAACCTCCCCGCAGCTGGGCAGCAAATTCATAGGCACTTTCGGCATCAAAGTTACCGGTAATCACTGCTGCACCACCACTGATGCCATTTTCAGCATATTGCGCTGCCACACTCGGAGCACTAATTAGTAAGTTGTCGAGGAAAATACCAATGCTGCGTCCTGTACCGGCAATGTTCTTGGTCAGCTCAGCAAACTTTTGAGCTCCATCACTATCGAATCGAATAGCCACTTCCCAAGCACCACCAGTTTGAAGAGGTTGGGGACGAGCATCTTGGAGGTTTTTCCCAGTCAGACCAGTGCTTTCAAATAGTTCAAGGATGGCTTGGTTACTACGATTGATAGCAGCTTGATTTTCTGCGATCGCATCTCCATCACCACTGTTGCGCAATACCTCTTGGTTTAATTGTAGTTCTCGTAGCACTTGCTGTTCAACCTGCAGCTGTGCGTCTGTACCAATGTTTTGCTTGAGAAAATCCAGCTGTGCTGTTCCTCCTAGTACCCGTTCCGCTTGTTGCGGGTCATTGACACCAGGTAGCTGTACCAAAAGCTGGTCTTTGCCAACGGTTTGCACTACCGACTCAGAAACCCCTAGGGCATTGACTCGACCTTCTATAACAGTTTTAACTGCGTCTAATTGCTCAGCCGTGATTTCGGTAATCTCTTCGGTAGTGTTAATCTGAATTGTGAGTTGAGCCCCTCCCTGCAAGTCCAGTCCTAACCGGATTGGAAATTGCACCAGCAATATGATTGCTGTAATTACAAGTACTAGGATTAAGGCTAATAGTGAACGCTGTTTTTGCATAACTACGACCCGCCGCAACAAATGCTATGATAATCCGTTTTGGCGAGCCTAGTAACTGAGAAATTATAAAGTCTCAAGTCGTAAGCATATGCGCTACCCGCACGCGTGCGCGTTCAGCCATCAATGGTCAGCCGTGAGCTTTTAGCTCACGCGTGCGCGTTCAGCTTTACATGAGTCAGATTAAACGTAATGCTTACTTGTTTTCTTCAAAAGTTCCGTAGCTTCCCAATAACCTATCAATCAAATAGCACCATCTGTAGCGCATTAGCTGATCGCTTAAGTAAAGTCAGCAAGTCTGAATGCTGGAGGTTTAAGTATTCCATCGATTGGTTACTTAGTATGCTTACTAAGTAATTGAAATCTTTTTAACCTCCAGCATCTACTAATCAGCAACGCCCCCTGCATGGCTAATGCCTAAGCTTTATTTGCCAAGCTTTATTTGCCAAGCTTTTAGTTAAATCCGCAAAGCCACCATCTTTTTCACACCCTCGACAATCTGATGGGGTTGGACAATGGTGAGATTTTCCAGAGTCCCGTTGTAGGGAGTGGGAATATCTTGGGATGAAAGCCGAAGCACTGGCGCATCGAGTTCATCAAACCAGCGCTCGTTAATCGATGCTGTTAATTCTGCTCCAATGCCACCGGTTTTCATGCACTCTTCTACAATAATGACTCGGTGGGTTTTGGCCAGTGAAGCACCAATGGTTTCAAAGTCTAGAGGCTTTAGGGAAATTAGGTCAATTACTTCAGGATCATACCCCTCTTTTTCCAGCTGCTTAGCCGCTTGGATAGCGTGGTGACGCATCCGGGAGTAGGTGAGAATGGTAACATCTTTCCCAGGGCGTACAACTTCAGCTTTATCAAGGGGTACTAAGTACTCCTGGTCTGGCAGATTTTCTTTGAGATTGTAGAGCAGGACGTGTTCAAAGAACAGTACTGGGTTATCATCTCGAATGGCAGATTTCAGCAACCCTTTTCCATTGTAGGGGGTGGAGCAAGCAACGATTTTGAGACCAGGAACTGCCTGAAAGTAGGCTTCTAGACGCTGGGAGTGTTCGGCACCTAACTGACGTCCGACACCACCAGGGCCTCTAACCACCATGGGAATTTTAAAATTACCACCAGAGGTATAACGCAGCATCCCAGCATTGTTGGAAATTTGGTTGAATGCCAGGAGTAAAAACCCCATATTCATGCCTTCGACAATTGGTCGTAAGCCTGTCATTGCTGCACCAACAGCTAGACCAGTAAAGCTATTTTCGGCAATGGGGGTATCCAGAAGCCGCAAGTCACCGTATTTTTTACACAGATCTTTGGTAACTTTGTAGGAACCACCGTAGTGACCAACATCTTCACCGATTACAAATACTGTCTCATCCCGTGCCATTTCTTCGTCTATGGCTTCACGCAGAGCATTAAAGAATAGTGTTTCTGCCATTAATAATTCAATATAGGGGGCTACTGTGATCGTAGCATTGCCAGAGCCATCGGATAAGGCACAGGGAAGTTTACCAGAGGTAAGTCGGGCAGATGCAAGCCTTAATCAATAGTTTGTTGAAGCTAATTCACTCTATCGTCCCGTTTGCTAACATAATCTCTATTATGATAGGATGCTTATTTTAAAATTCTGCTCAATTTGAGCATAACTCAAGGGATAGAATAGATTCAGCACTTCGGGGCATCCCTTAGCATAACTGCAAGGGTCAGGGGTCTAGGGTGACTACGCTTCGGAAAACCGAACCACTGGCTATATACAATTTTAATCAAAATATCATCTATATATATAGTAGTTGAAATTCATTTAACGAGTTGACAGCATTCATCTTGAGGAGAATAAAGGACGCATGGGCAAGGTAGTCGGCATTGACCTGGGTACAACAAACTCCGTGGTGGCTGTCATCGAAGGCGGTAAGCCGGTGGTAATTGCTAATGCGGAAGGTATGCGCACAACTCCGTCAATGGTTGGCTTTAGTAAGGATGGGGAAAGGGTTGTAGGACAATTGGCACGCCGCCAAGCTGTGCTTAATCCCCAAAATACTTTCTATGGGGTGAAGCGGTATATTGGACGTAAGTATGCTGAACTCAATCCAGAGTCGAAGCGGGTTGCTTATACTATTCGTCGGGATGAAACTGGTAATGTGAGAATTAAGTGCCCCCGCTTGAAAAAAGACTTTGCCCCAGAGGAAATTTCTGCGATGATCCTGCGGAAGTTGGCGGATGAGGCCAGCCGCTACCTGGGAGAGGAGGTAACAGGGACAGTAATAACAGTCCCGGCTTACTTTAATGATTCTCAACGGCAAGCCACACGAGATGCTGGACGAATTGCTGGGTTAGAGGTTCTGCGGATTCTTAATGAACCAACAGCAGCGTCTTTGGCTTATGGCTTGGATCTAGAGGCAAGCCAAACCATCCTAGTATTTGATTTGGGTGGGGGTACCTTTGATGTCTCCATCCTAGAGGTGGGGGATGGGGTGTGTGAAGTGCTATCAACCAGTGGTGATACTCAACTGGGGGGCAATGATTTTGATCGAAAAATTGTTGACTGGTTGGCAGAGCAATTTTTGGAATCAGAGGGAATTGATCTACGACGCGATCGCCAAGCCCTACAACGGCTGACTGAAGCTGCAGAAAAAGCTAAGATCGAGCTGTCTGGGGTGGGTGTAACTGATATTAATTTGCCCTTTATTACAGCTACAGAAGATGGTCCAAAACACCTAGAAACTAGGCTGAAGCGCTCTCAGTTTGAAGAGCTATGTGTGGATCTAGTTAGTCGTTTGCGCAGACCCCTAAAACGAGCTTTCAAAGATGCTGGCTTAACTCCTATGGACATTGATGAAGTGATCTTGGTAGGAGGGGGAACCCGCACCCCGATGGTACAACAATTGGTGCGCAGCTTAATCGATCGGGAACCGAATCAGAACGTTAATCCTGATGAGGTAGTGGCAGTAGGAGCTGCAATTCAAGGAGGAATTCTCAACAGTGAAGTAAAAGATATCCTATTGCTGGATGTAACCCCGTTGTCCTTGGGTTTGGAAACTATTGGTGGGGTGATGAAAAAGTTAATCCCCCGGAACACGACTATCCCAGTCCGACGGTCTGATATTTTTTCCACCTCCCAAAATAATCAGACTTTGGTGGAAATTCATGTCCTGCAAGGGGAACGGGATATGGCAACAGATAATAAGTCTTTGGGTCGGTTTAAGTTGACTGGTATTCCCCCAGCACCACGGGGAGTGCCCCAAATTCAGGTGGCTTTTGATATTGATGCCAATGGGATTTTGCAGGTATTGGCACTGGATAAAACTACTGGTCGAGAACAAAGCATTACCATTCAAGGGGCTTCTACCCTGAGTGAGGCGGAAGTCAATAAAATGATTCGTGAGGCAGAAGAATACGCCGAGATTGACCGGGAACGACGGGAACGAGTAGAAAAGCGCAATCGGGCAGAAAGTTTGGCTAATGAAGCGGAACGGCAACTGCGGGAGGTAGCCCTAGATTTTGGTAGACAGTTTGCTAGTGGTTATCGGCGTCAGATTGAAGGCTTAATTCAGGAGATGCGTCAATCCGTTGCCCAAAATGATGACCGAGCTATTGATCGGACTCAAGGTGATCTACAAGATGCCCTCTATGAGCTCAAGCGAGAGGTACGGCTGCAATATGAGGACGAAGAGGATGATGACTTCTTTGGGTCAATTCGTCGCACCTTCACCGGAGATAGTGACACAGACCGATATTCTGAACGGGATTACCGCCGGGATTCCTATGACTCCTATGGGGCTAGTTCATCGAGATCCAGTCGCGATCGCTATCGCAGAAACCCCCTTGAAAATGATTGGGATGAGGATGATGATTGGTTCTAAATTAGTCAGTAGTTAGTTGTCAGTAGTCAGTAGCCATAACTAATTAGCAGTTAGTCTTTAGGTAAAAGCCTTGCCATTAAACCCCCAAAAACCGGGATAAAACGGGATTTTTTGGGGTATAATAGACAAAAATGCCAAGAATAGCGAACGATGTCTAAGCGCAAGAAAAAATCAGGCACAACAAAGAAGCTTTCAACCCAGGTAGTCCCAGTAATTGGGATGTCAATGGCAGTTGAAACTGAGCTTTTTGCCATAATGCAACGCTTAGGCATCGTTCGTTCTGAGTCCTACAACAAGCTTGGCAGCGTTAGCCATTGGGGGCTTGATTGGAGGAAAGCTTATCCAGAAATTAGAGCTTTTAGAACTCCTGAGTCTTTAGAAGTGCCATCTAAACTGATGGAATGGACAGTAAGTGACGTGGCTAAAGCAATTACTGCCCAACAAGCCGCTTGTATTGAAGCATTAGGGAAAATTCTGCATAAGCGATTTCCAGGCCAAGAAAATAAAAAGCGCCGAAATGAATGCTACAAACAGCTATCAAGTCCCAGTTTCGTTGATAATCCATTTCTACATCGAATTGTTAGGAAGCAGTTTCAGCGTGGTCATTCTTCGACAAGAAATCAGATAATTTACCAACAGGGTGGGTACTCCTGTAAACGTATTTCCCGACACACTTACCAGTTAGAACTAGCGGGATTACGTAGAGGTAAACGGAATCGGATTCTGGTAAGGTCTAATCGTAAACTAACTGGACAGATTAGACTAATTTATAATCTTCAATTACAACGCTTTGAAGTCCACTTTATCGTTGATTATGGAACTGTCAATCTCCCGGCTGAACATCGTTCTATTGGTGTGGATAAGGGTTACACAGAAGCGTTTTATGATTCAGATGGCCGTGCCCATGGGTTAGGTCTAGGAAAATTAGCAACTGCTAAGTCTAATAGAATTACCTTGAAAAACCGCAATCGTGGAAAATTGTGGGCACTACATCGAAAGCTAGAGAAAATAGATCCGGTTAAGTCAGCTCGCATACTAGAAAATAATCTGAGCCGAAAAACGGAAAATCGTCGCTACAGAAAAGACCAGGCAGGAATTCTAGCCATTATAGGCGCTGCAAGTAGGTCACTTTTTAATGGGGAATCATTGAAAGTATTCGCAGAAGATTTAACCGAACCAATCAAAGGGAAACGTCAATCATTAGCAATGTCTCGAAAATTGAATAGCTGGATGAAAGGAGCTATTCGAGACTCTTTACAAAAATGGGCTAACTGGACTGGTTCAGTAGTTTTAGAAATTCAGCCAAGCTACACGTCGCAAGTTGACTCCGTAACTGGCACCCTGTTAGGGGTCAGGAAAGGGGACACCTTTACCAGATTTAATGGGGTCGTGTTGCAGGCTGATCACAATGCTGCACGGAATATTCTTGGTCGTGGTACAGATCACGAGATCTCCCGGTATACGAAAAGGGAAGAAGTCCAAGCAGTATTGTTGCGTCGTACCGCGCGTTTCCTCGAAGGTATGGACTTGAGTTTAGCTGATGCGGTTAAGCTAGGATGGCTTGATTCTAAGCATAGCAGAACTCAAGCTTTTAGGGATCTCCTGGCCGGGATGCCAGGAACGCTTAGATAGTGAGTGGAAGGTTCGACTCCAGTTACTGCTTGACCACTCCTCACTCAAGCAACAATAAATTGACCTTGACCGATTTATCCGGGTTTACCCCGATTAATACCGGTTTAAGAGTATCCCAACTCGGCTGTTCGCTTCAAACAATACTGACAATTGACGATTAATCGAGAATAGATCAACAAAGCGATGCAGCCCCTTAATACAGGGGTTTCCCCGATCAGGGAGTGCATTAAGACACTTCATTATTGACTAATTACTAATGACTATGCAAAACTATCGAGATTACTATGAAATGTTGGGTGTACCGACAGAGGCATCCAGCGAGGAAATTAAAAAGGCTTATCGGCGGTTAGCTCGACAGTATCACCCTGACCTGAATCCTGGAGATAAGACAGCAGAAGACAAGTTTAAGGATATTGGTGAGGCATATGAAGTTCTCTCTGACCCGAATCGGCGATCGCAGTACGACCAATTCAGCCGATATTGGCAGAAGAAGAAATTTGGTAGAAAAGCGGCTAAAGCTGCTACTTTGATTAAAAATGTAGGCTGGAACGGCAATGGTCGTGGTTCAGCCCAAGGAGAGGATTATGGCAATTACCGGGACTTTAACACCTTCGTTGATCAACTACTCGGACGTCGCTCTACTAGAAAGGCAACATCAACCCCACCTCCAGGGACTCGGGTAAGTTCGGACAGTGCGTTTCGACCAGGGAAAACTAAAACAGCCTACACGGTTAGTTCTCGTCTGAGACCTCAACCGAAATCCCAGCCTCAGCCTCAACCTTATCCCAAACCTCAACCTCAAGATATTGACGCTCGATTAACCCTACCTTTGGAAAAAGCCTATAAAGGGGGTCGAGAGCGAATTCGCCTAGAAGATGGACGGGGTTTAGAAATTGAGCTACCTGCTGGGATGGTAACCGGTGCCCTGGTGCGGCTCCAAGGTCAAGGTATTGATGGTGGATGTTTAAATTTAAAAATCACTGTGTCACCTCATCCCTTCTTTAAATTAGAGGAATTTGATGTCATTTGTGTAGTACCAGTAACACCTGCTGAAGCAGTATTAGGTGACTTAATAGAAGTTCCCACCTTGGATGGTAGAGTGCAAATTAATGTTCCTAGTGGGGTGAGGTCAGGACAAAAATTGCGCTTGGCCAATAAGGGTTATCCCAATCCAGAGGGGGGACGAGGGGATCAGGTAGTAGAAATTCAGATTGTTGTGCCCACCGAAGTCACTGAGGAGGTCAGAGAACTCTACGAAAAACTACGGCAAATTGATAATTTTAATCCTCGCCAGGATTTACTGGTCTAGGAAAAAGCCTGACATCCAAGCATCTTAACCATGACCGTTAATGATTAAGTTAATGGTTAATAGGATCTTCGACGCCTAGAACTACGGGGACGTTGTCTGGAAGAAGAGCGCTCTTGATTCCTCAACTTACGACTAACTTGGACAAAGACATCTCGTTGCAGGTAAGGATAGTCATTTACCCAAATGTCTAAGCTAGGAATATAAATATCACTGGTCTGAGCAATCTTGCCTAAGTCAGGCTGATTGGACATGACCAACATCTGAGCAATTTGTCCAGGTGAAATATTTTTGTGGAGGCTTTGAAGGGGAACTTGCAGCTGACTCATAAATCCAGTTTTATCTTCTACTTCTAGATTTAACCGTCTCTCCCGGTGTTCCACAATTACCAACTCACCCCGCTGATTGACTTGTTCTTCTGTACCAATCAACTCCTCGGTTACAAATACATCTTCGATTCGGCCTTGCCAGAAGCCGCTATAGCCATATCGGCGCATCTTCAGGTTCCGCATACTTGCCCAATATACAGGACCCCACAACCAGTAAAGCCCTGCAGTGATCTCGAATAACACGCGGAAGGGAGCAAAACCTGAACCAAGAATCAAAGCTAAAATTAAAATCACCACGACTGCGATCAGAGAAATTAACAGTCGCCTTAAAAAATCTCGAAACTTACCCCAGTAGTAGCGATACTGGAGCCCCGTGGCTAGGACGGGAACAATTTGTTCAAACTTCTCGCGGGTGATGGGAATTAGCATGGGTTTTGTACTTCGTTCTTAGTCCTTAGTCTTTAGTTACTCAGTATTTAGTGTTTAGTTTTTAGATTTCTTGTGATTGATCTCAATTTTGACAAATCACCAATGAGTAATGACTAATGACTAATGACTAATGACTAATGACCAATAACCAATAACTGGTTACAAGATTTTCTCTAACCCATATAGTAGACCCTTAAGCTGGGTAACTTTGCGAATCGCGAGCAGTACTCCTGGCATATAGCAGGAACGGTCGCTGGTGTCGTGACGTAGGGTGTAGATTTGACCAGGGGCACCAAAGATGACTTCTTGGTGAGCAATTAAGCCAGGTAAACGCACGCTATGAATCCGAATGTTGTCTTCTGCAATGCTTCCCCTGGCACCTTTTAGTTTTTCGGTTTCTTCCACCATGGCCGGATTATAGGTTTTACCGGCTCCAGCCATGCGTTGGGCAGTTTGAATGGCAGTACCGCTGGGAGCGTCGGCTTTTTGGTTGTGGTGGAGTTCGATGATTTCTACGTGGTCAAAGTATTGAGAAGCTTGCACAGCTGCTTGTTGCAGTAATGCCATACCAATGGAGAAGTTGGGGATAATTAGGCAGCCAGTGCTGGCTTTTTCAGCAAATTCCGACAGGTCTTTGATTTGGTCGGGACTAAGACCAGTGGTGCCAACTACGGGGCGGATACCGTATGCGATCGCAGTTCGGATGTTGTCGTATATGCTGTCAGGGTGGGTAAAGTCTACCATCACCCCTTGGGTTTTTTCTTGGGTAGCCAGAACTAGATTGGCTTGCAGGTCATTGAGAATGGGAATTTCAACTGGTTCGCACCCGGCTACTTCTCCGGCGTCTTGACCTAGATACTTAGGATTGGTATCGATGGCACCGATTAGGGTTATGTCTTGGGCTTGAGATACAGCCTTAATCACCTCTCGACCCATTTTTCCGGCGGCACCGTTTACGACTACTGGAATGGGATTTGAATTGGACATGGTTTCAGGATAGTTTGGGGCTCTGCCAAGGCAATTTTAATCTATATTGCGTCATCTATATTGGGAGTTTTCGTGGGAGTGGGGTTAGGGGATGGAACCGTGAAAACCCGAGCGGACACCACGGATAGCACCAAGGGTAGATCGGTTCAAATCTTGCTTGTTGTGATCAGCCTGCGCTATTAGCCCCCAAATTCATCCCAAATTCAAGTTTACTATGCTCTTTATCGGTGAGGCTAATCCTGAAAGAAGCGATTAGTGCTGTAGTACTAGGTTAAGTCGTGAGTCAGCTCCATGGTTATTGTCCAACCCAAGTCTGGCTGAAATTATTTGTCACGGCTATACTAGCAAAGTCAGTATATGTTTGTAACTAGCTTAATTTGGTATATGAGTATTGTTGTTAAAGTCGTTCAACCCACAGGCATTCTAGATGGTACAAAAGCTGGCGATTTTCGTCAAGAGGTTACTGAGCTGGTGAAATCTAACGCAGATATTATTTTGATTAATTTTCAAGATGTTACTTTTATGGATAGTTCTGGTTTGGGAGCGTTGGTACTTGCTCTGAAAACTATTCGTGCTGCTGGGAGCAAGATGTATATCTGCTCAGTTAATGAGCAAATCAGAATGTTATTTGAACTGACCAGCATGGACAGAGTATTTGACATCTTTCCTACACGAGAAGATTTTGAAAGCGAGGTGCTGTCTACGACGACATAATTGCAGGGAATTCTATAGGGCGAACGCCGTTGGGCGTAGCCCTTTCCAAATCCTAGATTTTGTTTTAAGCTGTTGCCCATTTAAATTGAATATTATTCAGTTATAAAAAAAAATAAAACCCTCTCCCCTGCTCCCCTGCGCCCCTGTTGTCATAACAAATTTAAATGAAGAGCAGCTTAGGGAAGGTAGGAAGATGTTTTAGGGAAATTTCCTAAAGCTTGATGAATTCGACATAACCAACTATCCGACCATTGAGGAGTCAGGAGCTTCGAGTCATAATAATTTATTTTTCAGTAATTTTTCAGTAATTTTTCAGTAATTTTTGCGAAAGAATCCACCACTCGTTCTTTATACTCCCACTAACCTGGCTGAATGCTTCTGATGATTTACGGCAATTGAGTATTTTGTCTTCTCTTTAAAAGCTGCCAATTTTTGACATTACCCATTGCCCATGGGCGCACGCTAAGCAAACGGCCCACGCTACGGAAACTGAGGTTGATTAGCCCAGAACGAGCTGTTCATACAAAATTGATTTCTAGTAACGATAAATCATCATCAAAATAGTGTTTAGGGTTCACGGCTTGCAGAGATTTCAAAATCAAATCTAAGTGACAAGCACCATTGTGATTTTGCTTACACTCTGCCAGCAATCTGATGAAGGGCTCAAGTCCCCAAACGTTGCCATTGGATTGGTCAATCTCGTAAATCCCATCGCTGAATATATATAGGGTGCTCGATTCAGTAATTTCACAGCATTGATCAATATAATCGGCATCTGGGAACATACCAACAGGTAAGCCAGGCGTTTTTAGACGTTGTACTTCCATCAAGGAACCATGGGTCTGAGCAATTAATATTGCGGGTGGATGTCCTGCACTAGCATAGACCAGTTGACGCTTGACCTGGTTATATACCCCATACCAGACCGTGAAGTACTTATCATTTCGCTCAGTAATCTGGAAGGTTTGGTTCAACCCTCGTAGAACATCACTCGGTTGATAGTAGTTAATCGACTTTAGAGCCCGCGACCTGAGTAAATTTAGCACTGAAAGTGTGGGCAAGGCAGCTCGTAAGCCATGTCCAGCAGCATCCAGCAGATAAATTGCTAAATGCTCTGAGTCTAGCCAATAATAGTCAAAGCCATCACCCCCCAGTTTCCGGGAGGGAATAAATCGGGTGTCAATGGTCACCGATGGTTTGCTCATCCGGTCTGGAAGAATCGAACTAACATACTCTGCTGCCTCTGCTAATTCTCCCTCTAACAACTGCTTTTGGTGCTGCAAATCATGACTGAGTTGGTGTAACCTCAAGCCAGCCCTGACTCGTGCGTTCAACTCTGCTATTTCGATCGGCTTACACAGAAAGTCATCTGCTCCAGCATCTAACCCCTCTACCCGGTCTTCAATGGAATTTCGAGATGTCACCAGAATAAATATGGTGGTTGAGAGTCCCGGTGTTGCCTTGAGTTGACGACAGACATCCAATCCATTCATACCGGGCATAATCCAATCGCAAATGACTAGCGCTGGACGTAACTTTTGTACCTGCACCAAACCTTCTTCGCCGTTGCTAGCTACAGCTACCTCATAACCCTGGTGGCAAAGGGTCCGTTTCAGTAACATTTGCATGGCTGGATCATCATCAATAATCAGAATTTGGTTCATAGCACTGAGGTTTTAGAAATTACTTTAGGATTTATCAATACACTGACTTACAATGAAGACAGCCAGTAGATTCTGACCGGCTGAATTTCACGAAACCTTGATCGCGTAGCGTGACGTTCCGTCAATCAGACCCCAAGACAAGTTAGACTGAGTTACTTTTATTGATGGCATTCCCTATTGGCGTACCGGATTTATTTGTTATAACTTTTGTGTCTTGCACCGGTTCCGGTTTCTTCCCCCTTTTATAAATCTCCATCAATTATTGCTATTTTGGTCAACATTATATAGGGCAATACCCCCTAGAGGGCAAGACCCCCTGGCTTGATATAAAACGGAAAAAGAAACCCCATTTGGCTCAATGGTTTTCAAGGGTGCTTCTGGCAGAGCTTCTAGAAAAAATTTTCTTTGAAGGCAATCTTTTTGAAGGCAATTGAGTATTAGTCCATGGTACAGGGAGATATAAATCTAGGTTAGACTGGATTCCTTGATCTTAGAGTACCCTTTGGAGAGAATCAGGCTTCAATGTGGTTGATGTATGTGGTTGATGTATGTGGTTGATGTAAAAGATTTTGAGGAATTGAAAAAATTGAAAACATCTATCGAACTTCCTAGCGAGCTTAAGGCGTTAGAAAACGCTTTGGGATGGTTTGACCAGTTCAAACCATCGTATGTTCGCCAAAAAGTCTGGTTGCAGTGCCAATTAGCTCTCGCTGAAGGATTTACCAATGCCGTTCGTCATGCTCACAAAGATTTGCCAGAAGACGTTTCCATTGATGTCGAAGTTACTTTATTCCCCCAGCGCTTAGAGTTACGCATCTGGGATCAAGGCCCTCCCTTTGATTTAGAACAGCGGCTTATAGACCTCAAGCAGCAAATGAACCTTCAATCTGGTGGTGGACGTGGCATCGCTATACTACACAAAATCGCTGATCATCTCAGCTATACCCGTACCGATGACAACCGGAACTGTTTGTTAATTGTGAAGTGTTATCAGGAATTGGGAAAGAGGGATTTAAAAACTTTTTGTAAAGAAAATGTTAAGGAGTCTCGATTACCAATTGTCAGACCGATGGAGTAGGATAATGAGATGGGTGACCTAAGTGGCTGAAACTCGCTTTGCTGTGCTAGTTAGACTTTTGTTGACATTTATTTAGACTCAGCACAAAATAACACAAAATCTTTAATATTCTGAGTAATTCACTATTTTGTTTGGCAACACCATCATTAAACTCCTTGGGGACTCCCGTTATACCCGTATTAAGCAGCGTCTGGCACTACCAGTAAGGGTTAGCGGGAGACGGGGCGTATAAAGTGCGGACGCAGGTGACCCACACAGCTCCTTGGGAATTGGAGACTGGATCTGTTGCGCTTCTTGATAATCTTTGCTTTGATCAAGAAATATTAAGAATGCACTTAGTGGTGCCGGTTTGCGCGCAAGCTGAAAAGCCGCTGCATTAAGCGTAGACCAGAAAACAAGTAAGCTCAATGATTTGATCTGCTGAGTGATTAGGCTGAAAGGTTCAGCCGTTAAGAGTTTTGTACTATTAAGAATCCCAGCTCCTTTGGAGCCGCTACGGGAACGCTATAATCCCGTTCTGGAGCGCGATGGGAGTATCAAACCGGGTTTGAAAGAGTATGTTCGCAAAATGCGATCGCATTTTGCGGCCTTTTTCGGTGACCTTACTGGCGGCAAAGACTCTCGGTGATCACCGATAACTGTTTCTGTTGCTATGGGACAATTACTGGGAAAATTACTTTGATCCTAAATAGAATTTACGGTAGCAGGTTTTGGTGAATCCTTCGCAACACGTTGACCTGTCATCACCATCGGAACTCCATTTTCCGGAGCAATCGCGAATCCACGACGAGCTGGTTTAATGATTTTGTCTTGTGCTAGGGCTAAGTGATAATTAGACAATACCTTAGCCAAAACCAGTTTCATTTCCAACATCGCCAAAGCAGCACCAATACAGCGTCGGTTTCCACCACCAAAGGGAAAATACTCATAGGCAGAGTATTGACGCTCAAGGAATCGTTCTGGTTTAAACTGATCTGAGTCTGGATAGAGGTCTTCTCGACGATGGGTTAAATAGGGACAGGCAGAGAGGGTAGTATTGGCCTGATAGTGGTGACCCATAATGGTAATTGGGGCTGTGGTAATGCGGGCGAAGATCACAAACGCCACTGGGTAAATCCGCAGGGTTTCGTAGGCTACTGCTGTGAGATAGGGCAGTTGGGCAATGGCCATCGGGTCGGGATTATCCCCTAAGCTATCAATTTCCTCTAGCAGTTTTTGGCGCACTGTTGGTAATCGATGAATCCAGTAGAATGCCCAAGCTAAAGCGGTTGCAGTAGTCTCATGACCTGCAAATAAGAGAGTCATCAACTGATCTTTTAACTCCTGATCACTCATCAACTCACCATTTTCGTCCCGAGCAGACATCATTAAACTGAGAATGTCATTGCCCATATGCTCGGGTTGCTCTCGGCGCTGATTAATCTCTTCCTGAAGGAGGTTATAAATTTGCTGCCTACGCCGCACCCACTTGCCCCAAGGACTCCAAGCCCCTAAATCTCGTTGCAGGAACTTAAAAAACAGCATACTAGAGCGCAGGGGGGAAGCTGTCATATCTAGCATCGCTGCCAGCAGTAGCTTGAGTTTTTGGTAACGGGGTCCGTGACCTAGACCGAAAACCCCCTGCATGATTACCTGGATGGTAATGTCTTGCATGGCACTACGGGCAGTAAAGGCTTGACCGATTACCCACTGACTCGCTACCTGCTGGGTAATATCACAAATCAATTGACTGTAGGAATTAATTCGTTGGCCATGAAAGGGAGGAATCAAGAGTTTACGCTGCCGCTGGTGGGGTTGACCATCGAGTAAAGTCATTGAGGTTTCCCCCAGCAAGGGTCGTAGCAACTGATTTCGTTCACCAGATTTAAACTGGCTAGGAGGAGCGGTCAAGACTTCCTGAATTCCTTGGGGGTGGCTGACCATGACTAACGGTCCCAAAGCAGTTAGCCGTAGGGTAAATGTATCTCCATAGCGTTCTACACACTGCTCCAAATACTTCAGAGGGTCAGCAATCCAATAGATTAACTGTAACCATTTAGGGATTTGAGGACCATCAGGTAATTTACTCATACTCGTTGTCCTGTGTTACTTTCTCTTGA
>NZ_JAAHIG010000167.1:0-18502 GCF_010692305.1 Moorena sp. SIO4G3
CAATCTAATTCCCCCCTTTTTTAAGGGGGGAATTAGATTGAAAAGTCCCCCTTATTAAGGGGGATAATGGGGGATCTGAATCAGGGATTAAAAAAACTGACATGCACCCCTCCCTACTCCCTACTCCCTACTCCCTACTCCCTACTCCCTACTCCCTACTCCCTACTCCCTACTCCCTTTCCTAGATAATACCGACATAGTTTCTGGCAAAATCCCTAGCAAATGTTGCCGATGTAGACAATTGCTTCAATTTCGATTCACTCAACTTATTGAAGAAACGGACATTGTCTACATCCTTCTCTTCAGACTTATGCAGCATATGCAACATCGAACAAGAGAATTCTTGAGCACGCCAAATATAGGGCAAACGAATTTCCGAGTAGCGTTTTAGGTAAGAAATATCCCGTTTTTCCTGGTAGTAACTTACCAATACTTCTCCGAGAACACCCGCATCCTGTACCGCCAGATTTAAACCTTTCCCACCGCAAGGTGTAATAATGTGACCCGCATCACCAGCTATCAATAACCGTTGGTACTGTAACGGTTCCATAACATAACTGCGCATAGATAAAATCCGCTTGTCAAAGATTTCCCCTTCTTTCAACGTCCATCCCTTTTTCGCCAGACGCTTTGCCAAAGTCATCCAAATGCGTTGATCAGGCCAATTTTTAAGCTCATCATCAAGTGAAACTTGTAAGTAATAACGCGAAATCTTGCTATTGCGCGGCATGTGAGCTCCAAAGCCATCATGATGCAAGCCATAGATGACATGTTTTGCAGAAGGTGGTGCGTAAGCTAAAACTGCCAGCCAGCCGTAGGGATGCTGTTTTGTGTAGATGTCTACCGCTCCGTCTGGAATTGATTGGCGTGAGATTCCATGATAGCCATCACACCCTGCTACAAAATCAGCATGAATCGTGATGGTGGTGTCACCATCTTTATCGTAACACTCAACAATGACGCCGTCATCGGTTTGAGTAATTTTTTTCCCTTCATGGCGTAACAATAACTTACCACCTGCATCCAGATATCTTTGAATCAGATCGTCATTGAGATCGCTTTGGGGATAAATGTAATGGACATCCCCATCAGCTAACTTGCCGTAATCAAAGACAACGCTGTAATCAGGGTAACGAAATTCACAGGTATCATGGGTATAGCCATTTTGGAAAATTGTATCCGCTAGACCATGTTTTTTGAGTAGGTCAACTGTTGTGCTTTCCAGCACACCTGCCCGCGCCTTCGTATATATTTCTTCGCGGTTGTATCTATCCGCAATGATACAATCAATCCCATTTTGTAGAAGGATATTACCAACTACAATCCCAGCTGGACCTGAACCTAAAATACAAACTGATGTTTTCAATGCTGTACTATTAGTCATGGTTTAATCTACCTCGTTATAGTTGAATAAAAAGAAAGCACATTTTATTGACAAACACCCTCTAATAAGTACCTGGAATCATTTTGGTAGTAATAGCAATACGATTCCACCCATTGATCGTGACAATAGCCATCAAAAGTTTAGCGATTTCAGTTTCCGAAAAATAGCGACTTACCTCTTCATAAACTGAATTCGGAACCTGATTCTCTGAAATCAGCGTCACTGCTTCAGTTAGCTCTAATACAGCCCGCTCTTCCGGACTGAAAAACGGCGTTTCTTGCCAAGCATTTAGGGCATATATCCGTTGTTCTGTTTCTCCATTACTTCTGGCTTCTTTTGTATGCATATCGATACAAAACGCACATTTATTAAGCTGAGAAGCTCGGATTTTTAGTAACTTGATAAGTGTTTTATCTAAGCCACTTTTATTCACATAGTTTTCCAAGGAATTCATGGCTAGATAAGCTGCTGGTTCAACTTTTTTGAGTTCCAATCTTGTTTCCATTTAAATACCTCAATTGTTACAATTACAAAAATTTACGTTTGACTTGATTAAGCTAATATACATTTAAATTTCAGTCCGATCCAGTTGTGAAAAAGCCGGTCTACCCTCTCCCCATCTCCCCATCCCCCCATCAGCCGACCTTTACAATTTAAATGGGTGAGAGCTTACCACGTTCCTACTGCTTTCTCAAGCTCAGCACGGGCATTGGCCAAAGATTGCTGACGGGCTTCTTCCCCTAAATCTAGTTTTTCGGCATGAATAAAGGTGATATCTGTAATGCCAAGCACTCCAAATATAGCCCGTAAAAAAGGTTCCTGATAATCGTAATTAGCACTAGGGGTTCCTGGAGAGAAACTACCGCCACGAGCTGTAAAAATTAGCATTTTCTTTCCCTTAGGAACTAAGCCCCGATATTGACCAGGTTCGTCAAAAGTAAAAGTGCGATTGAATCGAACAATTTGATCGATATAAGCTTTGAAGGTAGATGGAACATTGAAGTTGTACATGGGAATGCCGAAAACATAGCGATCGGCTGCTAAAAATTCATCCACCAAAGTATCTGATACTTTAATTGCCTCTACCAATTCAGGAGTGCGTTTTTCGGGAGGACAAAATGCTGCAGCAATCCACTTTTCATCGACATGGGGGACAGGATTATGACCTAAATCTCGATAGCTGACAGTGTCGTCTGGATAGAAAGACTTCCAAGTTTGAATAAACCGATTAGACAATTGCCGAGAAATAGAGCGATCGCCACGGGGACTAGCATCAATGTGAAGAATATGGGTCATATTAAGTTGAAGGTTGTTTGCCTGTTTGGTTGTTTGGTTGTTTGCCTGTTTGGTTGTTTGGTTGTTTGGTTGAAGGTTGAAGGTTGGAGGTTGTTCGCGTAGCGTGGCCGAAAGGCCAAGGTTTAAGGTTGAAGGTTGGAGGTTGAAGGTTGTTTGATTGAAGGTTGTTTGGTTGTTCGCGTAGCGTGGCCAAAGGCCAAGGTTTAAGGTTTTTTGGTTGTTCGCGTAGCGTGGCCAAAGGCCAAGGTTTAAGGTTGTTTGGTTGTTCGCGTAGCGTGGCCAAAGGCCAAGGTTTAAGGTTTTTTGGTTGGAGGTTGTTCGCGAAGCGTGGCCAAAGGCCAAGGTTGAAGGTTGTTCGCGTAGCGTGGCCGAAAGGCCAAGGTTCATAATATAATCTTTAACCTGGTAACCTGCTAACCTAGTAAGCTGTAACCTGTAAACTCTAACCTGTAACCTTCAACCTGCTAACCTTCAACCTGCTAACCTGCTAACCTTCAACCTGCTAACCTGCTAACCTTCAACCTGCTAACCTGCTAACCTGCTAACCTGCTAACTTTCAACCTGCTAACCTGCTAACCTGCTAACCTTCAACCTGCTAACCTGCTAACCTGCTAACTTGATCGCCTGCTAACCTGTAATTGGATTATTTGATGCCTACTGCCATTGAGTAAGCTCCGACAAGAGGTTTAGTGTAAGTGTCTTTGAATCCTACTTTGTCCATCCAAGCACAGCAGTCTGCTCCTGTGTAGTCGAAACCCCCAAAGGTCTCGATCAGCATATTTAGGCTCATCAGTAACCCAAACTTGTTCTGGCAGCGCTCATCGTCAATTAGTGCGTCGTAGACAATCAATGCACCACCGGTCGGGAGTGCTTCGTAGGCTTTGGCAATTAACAGGTGCTTTTCTTCTAGATTCCAGTCATGGAGGATTTGTCCCATCACCAAAACATCAGCACTAGGCAGCATATCCTGGAAAAAGTCACCACCATGGAAGTGTAATCGCTGGCTAAGTCCTCTGGAAGCAACATATTCCTCGTAAATTGGGCGAACCACTGGCAAGTCGAACCCACCTCCTTGTAAATGATGGTGACTTAGGGCAACGGTTACTGGTAACTGCCCTTGAGCGGTACCGATATCGATAAAAGTCTGGAAGTTCTCCCATGGAAATTTTTCAGCGATCGCCTTAGCGACTCCCATACTGACCCCAGACATCGCTTCCAGAAAGAGTTTTAGGCGGGCAGGGTCCTGGTAAAGGGTGCCGAAGAAGTCTTCTCCATTTTTGGCTTCATTCTGGGGTTTACCGCTCCGTAACCCTTCTGTTAATGAACCCCAAAATCGATAGAGACGGGTGTTGTACATCTCTAGATAACCACCGATATAGGAAGGCTTGGAGCGGTCAAGAAACAAATCACTTTCAGGAGTGTTACTGTAAGCGTTATCAGAATAATCTAACACTTTTAATGCAACTAGTGCATCCAAAAAATCTCGCGCACTACGGGGATGAAGTGCTAGTTTTTCAGTCAATTCAGCAGCAGTCATAGAACTCTGAGCGAGTTCAGTAAATACTCCCAGTTCCACTGCACTTAAAAATGTCTTAGATGCCGAGAAAGCAAACCCCAATTCCAGTAGTTTGTCCGGTACCAGCTGTTTAGTAACCGCTTCCATTGACTAGTCTCCTTCTAGTTTACTTTAGTAAAAAATATTCAGGGAATTATCAACAATTTAAGACCTAACTGGAACTTTGGTTAGCTCTGCATAAGCAAAATCATGAAGCCCTTTACCATCTAAGTTATGCTCAGCACAAATTAGGATATCCTGATATTGCTCGCGAAGCTTCCTTTTCAAGACTTTTCCTGTTGAACCGACAGGAAGATTACTGACAATTTCTAAGAAAGACAATGGTTCCAAATTGTTATACAATAGCTGATGATTGATAGCAGTAATCAGAGCTGATGCTGTAATATTTCCTGGCGCTTTCAGCTTTATAAAAGCCACCAAACCATCGAAGCCTTTTTCCTTAGGAACTCCAATTATTGTACAATCAGCAACAGCTGAGTTGTTCTTCAAAATTAATTCCTCGATGGGTAACGTATTGACTAAGCCCCTAGCGCACTGAATCGCATCAACCGCACGATCCACGTGAAAAAATTTATTATCCTGATCATAATAAGCCAAATCCCCACTAATCCAGTACCCTTGTTTATAACTTTTGAGGGTGCGGTTAGAATCATTCCAATAGCCTGGTGTAATCGTTGGAGATTTAATCCCTAGGAAACCTACCTGATGGGGTGGCAGTAGATTTCCCTCCTCATCTAATACTACAGCTTTTACAAAACTGCGTGGCTTACCCATATATCGATTATACAAGCTTGTCTGGCGACTAGAGACTTTATTAAACAAAGCCATGCCGAGTTCTGAGGCACCGAGACCATCAACAAAGACTGATTTAGAATTCCCAGCATTTACCAGAGTCCTGATATGAGCTTCATGGGCAGCATCTCCCGTATTAATCCACATTTTTACAGAACCCAATTGGTCTTTTTCTAAAGCCTGGGAAGCCATGTCGGCATAGGTTTGTGGAAAAGCTGCTACTATAGTCGGTTTAAGTTCTTCAGCTTGAGTAATAGCATTATTTCCAGATAAATCTGACAAAACCATAGTGGGTAACCCCAGTAAGGTGACTGTCATAAAGTAGCTAATTCCCGCCGAATGTGAACTAGGTAAAGCAAACAAAAATTTATCGGATTGACTAGCTGGGAAATTTAGCAGCCGAATTCGTTTGCCAAAGAAAAACTGTTGATGCCCAAATATCACTGGCTTAGGCTTTCCAGTAGTACCAGAGGAATGACAGATCATAATTGGATGAGAATCTGTAGGAGAATATGGATACCACTGGGGAAGCTCTATGTCTGAACTTTGAACAGATGTATGGTTGACATCTGTGGCAATAAACTTTAATGAGTCATTAGTTTTGACATAGCCACTAATACTATCGAGGTGCTTCTGATCAGAATATAAACCAATGGCACCAACACGCCTGATAAAGTCAGCAGCAATATCAGCATCCATACGACCGTTTACCAAAACTGGAATAGCACCGAGGTTGTTTAGTGCTAAGTAATGGATAAAGTAACCGATTCCATCGTCTAAATAGATAGCAACAGGATCATTCTCACGAACACCAGATTTCCTGTACCAAGAGGCATAGTTATCAACAACATCTTTTAAGGAAGATAAACTAAAACTGTTGATGGTCTCCCCTGTGAATGTTTTAAAAGGTTTTTCTAAAAATAAAAACTCATTGTTTCGATACGGGTTATTAGCAACAGAGTACTGGAGAAAGTTACCACATCCTAATGGCTTGGCAAGGAATAACTTAAGTCTTTGGTACAATGGCAAAATAGTTGGGTTAATGTTCATGAGGTTAAATCCAAAGTTGTGTCGAAATATAATTAATACTACCTAACAGATAATGTCATGCCGATAATGCCGCCATTCACAATTCAAATCAAATTTGCAAGTTCACTATCAGACAAGATAATCTCACCATAATCGGGAATCCAAGCTAGCCAGGTATTCTCAGATTCCCGACCTAAAATAAGAGCTTCTTCACAATGAATCGAGTTAGGGATATCAGGGGCTTTTACCCAAATTTGAGAGTCGGATTCTCCCTCAAGGTTACTTGAGTTAGTCTCAAGGGATTTGTCTTTAAAACCTAAGGTCGATTCAGTCTGCGTATTTGGTTTTTGCTGATAGTCATTTAAGCTAAGTAATGTACTCATTCTTAAATCCCCTCTTACTTGCTAATACATGTTGACTGTTTCCAAGGAAGTTATATCGTGTCCGGTTGTGGGCGATAGTGTTATTTGTCGTTGTTTCTTTGGTAATCGATACTCCCGGATCTGATATAGCACTACACATTAAAGTTAGGACATTGATACAAGCTGAAAAGCTGTTTTATTCAACTTTTGCCTTTTGCCTCTTGCCTCTTGCCTTGCGCGTAGCGCTATATTATTTACTTTTCCAGACAAGACTCTTTAACTGGAAGCCCAACATGGCGTCCACTGGGCGCAGTATGACCAAGCAGCTTATCGCCAGGCTTCAATTCTGTGACATTCAGGACTTTACCACCAGGTCCAAGAACTCTTACATGCCAATCGTCTTGGACAATCACATTTACCGGAATTCCCGATTGAGACACTGCATCGATACTGAGTAGGGGACGAACTTCTATCTTCATCCTGCCTACAACTATTTCTCGTGCCTTGCCATCACAATTTACCCCTAATACTTTGTGTCCTGAACTCAGCTCACTAAGATAATTAGTTTGACTAACACTAGACACTAAATAAGAATGTATAGCACCAGCATTGACTCGGAAAGGACGAGTTGGCATGTAGGGCAGTGGATGGGTCTCGCTGCTAACTAAAATCATTCCTTGGGAATAAGAACCAATGAGTATACCTTCATCTTTGGCAAAGTTAGAACAAGTATCTACACAAGCCCGTTCTCCCATTCCAATATGGGAAATTTTGGTTACTTCAAGTTCTTCCAGTGAAACTTCCAAATTGTTGGCCTTACGACACAGTTGGCCAAGCTCTCTGGCATCGATAATCCCGTTAGGGGTTAGCATGACGCCATGTGACCCTTTTTCTAAGACCCCCAGGACAATTTCTGCTTCCTCAATATCTTTGACAACGGTAATTATTTGCCCATCGGTGTTGTCTGCTGAGGCTAAAACAATCTCCAGAGGAATTTTTGTGGGGTCTTTAAAATAGATGACAGCCCATTTTTCTTGTCTAGCTATCTTACAAGCAGTTTGTAAGGTTTCGTCGTCGGTCACATGAATAAAAAATCCAATTTCTGCTTTAGATTTGTAGGTTTCTGGTTGAGTAGTTATTTCAGAATACCAGGAATGATCAAACAGTACTATATCGGCTTTTTCGATACATCCTTCTGCTTCTTCTGGGCTGTCTACAAAAGCAATGCGAGAGACAGAGTCATGACAATCCATGACTGGACTTGATGAATCAACTACCACTCCATTGATATCAGAGTTTAGAGATTCACACAGCGCTTTATAGTCAACATCATTAAAGCTTCTGAGGTCTAACCAAGATAATTTCATTACGCTACCTCCTTGATGGTAAACTGATAGGGATTACTGATAACTTTGGCAATTTCTTGAGAAATGAATGAGGGATTACTGTGTTGAAATATATTTCTACCAACAGCAACGCCTTTACCGCCAGCCCTGATGGCATCTTTGATCATCGATAAGATCGAGCTATCTGCATTGCTCTTTGCTCCTCCGGCAACGATAACAGGGATGTCAACGGCATTAACAACTTGTCTGAAGGATTGAACATCGCCAGTGTAGTTGACCTTGACAATATCTGCTCCTAGCTCCCAGGCCAATCTGGTTGAGTGAGCGATCGCATCTGCATCGTACTCATTTTTAATCTTCTCTCCTCGTGCATAAACCATTGCTAGCAATGGCATACCCCATTGATGACAGGCTGCTGAGATTTGGCTGAAATCTTTGAGCATACGGTATTCATCGTTTGCCCCAAGATTAACGTGAATTGAAACTCCATCTGCACCAAGCTTAATGGCTTGTTCAACACTACTGACTAGATGTTTGGAAGATGGATCGGGAGATAGGTTAGTTGACCCAGAAAGATGCAAAATTAACGATATATCTTTCTGAATTAAACCTGGATGGATTGCCCGAGCTATCCCTTGATGAGCAACAATTGCACTAATGGTTTTCTCCGGTAACGATCTGATGAATTGATGAACTTTTGCCAGACCACTAACCGGACCCAGTGTAAACCCATGGTCAATTGGGACTATAAAATAGTTGTCTAATCCTTTGAGAATTCTTGCCAAACGATAATTTTTACCAAGAGACATAACAGACTCCTTTTGACTCGATTACATGATGTGGTGTTTTCCAAAATCTTAGATTCCTATCGAACTAAGTGTTGGAAAACTAACTTTTAGTGTTTCATGGCACTTAGCTCAATCTCGATATTTCTATCGTGCCTGACACTCACAAAGCGAAAGTCTCAGTTTTTGCCTCAGTTTTTGTCTTAGTAACTGGAACTAAAGTGAGTTATCTGGTTTTTTTTAGAGTAATCTCAGGAATTTCTTAGATTTCCCTCAGGTTGAACTCAACAGGATAACTCATGTAGCAAAGGGCACTTCGGATCAGGGAGTCGGGAGTCGGGAGCGGTGCGACCCGTGGCGAATTTAATTCGCCTACGGAAAGCGCACCGAGGGAGTCGGGAGTCGGGAGTCGGGAGTCGGGAGTCGGGAGTCGGGAGTCGGGAGTCGGGAGTCGGGAACTGTAGCTTAACAACCAGCTCTGCTAGCCTAGAAGTTAAACAGGTTTGTCTCAGTTTTTGTCTCAGTAGTTTCAGTTATGCTGTGTTTCTCAGATTTTTCTCATTTTTACCTCAAATTCCCTATTCGTTAACTTGCCCTAACTAATTCCATAACTTTCCATAACATTTATACATTGCGTGCCTTTTTGGTCACCCATAGATTAAAGAGTTAGGTATAGTGATGGCTGGATTAGGGATGGTGCCATAGCGATCGGCCCCATGGATTGGGGGTTAAGCAAAGCAAGAGAGTGGAGTTATGATGAATTCGGTGCGAGCATCTGAATCAGGACTTAAATTAGTAGACCAAGCTAGACGTCAGAAAAGATGGAACAAAACAGCGGTAGCTTGGTGTACCAGTGCATTTACCTCTAGGGCAACCTTAAACCGATTTTGGGGGAGACAGTCAATTCGTACTGACACCTTCATTGCCATTTGTGAAGCTGTAGGTCTTGATTGGGAAAAGGTAGTTGAGCCGGATGAGATTGAGATAGATCAGATGGAGCTAACAGCGCTATCGACAACTGCTCTGGCTGGAATTGGACATCTTGATTGGGGTGGAGCTCCAGAACCGAGGAGTTTCTACGGTCGGATGCAGGAACTGAATACTCTACAGGAATGGATTCTACAGGACAACTGCTGCCTGGTGGCACTTCTAGGGATGGGGGGAATTGGCAAAACCACCTTGGCTGTGAAGTTAGCCCATCTCCTACAGGATAAATTTGAGTTTGTGATTTGGCGCAGTCTACGCAATGCTCCGCCCCTAGAGGAAGTCCTGGCAGACATGATTCAATTTCTGTCTGTGCAGCAGGAAACGAATTTACCTTCCTCTGTGGATGGCAAAATTTTGCGATTGATTCAGTATTTACAGACGGCCCGTTGCCTGCTGGTTCTTGATAATACCGAATCGATCCTCGAAAGTGGTTCTCGCACTGGTGGCTATCGAGAGGGATACGCTGGATACGGTGAGCTACTCAGAACTATTGGGGAAACCTCCCACAACAGCTGCCTAGTGATGACCTCCCGGGAGGCACCTCAAGACTTGACCCTTCTGGAGGGGGAAGCCTTACCCGTTCGCTGCTTCCCACTCAAAGGTTTACCAGAAACCCACGGACAGGAAATCTTTAAGGAAAAGGGAAATTTTATTGGCGATGACACCCAATGGATGACCCTAATTGAGCGTTATGCGGGAAATCCTTTAGCCTTAAAGATGGTAGCCTGTGCAGTCAGAGACTTTTTTGATAGCAATATTGCTCAGTTTCTGGATTTTTTAAAGGAAGGCTCATTCATTTTTGATGATATTCGGGATTTACTAGATCGGCACTTTCAGCGCCTGACCCCTACAGAAAAGGAACTGATGTACTGGCTAGCTATCAATCGGGAACCCATTTCTCTTGAAGAACTGCAAGAAGACTTTGTATGCTACCTATGCGCTACGGATATTTTAGAAGCTGTAGGGTCTCTACAACGGCGGTCATTGATTGAGAAAACCTCAACTGGGTTTACCCAACAACCTGTAGTCATGGAATACATGATTAATCGACTCATCGAGCAGATTCCTGAAGAGATTATTAGTCAAAATATCGCTATCTTCCGCACTCACTCCCTAATCAAAGCCAGCGCCCCTGACTATGTTCGGGATGCTCAAGTCTGTCTGATTCTAGAACCGATTATTGAGAAATTACTCTCTAGTTTTGGTTCTACAACACAGCTGGAAAATCATCTCCTGGAAATCCTATCAATGCTGCGCACCCCGACTCCTGGGGTTAAAAAATCTACTCTCCAGATGGGATATGTCAGTGGTAATACTATTAATTTACTTACTCAATTACAGATTGATTTAAACGGTTATGACTTTTCTGGCCTGACAGTTTGGCAAGCCAACCTACAGGGACTGAAATTACATAATGTCAATTTCGCTGGCTGTGACTTGGCTGGCTCAGTGTTTACTGAAACCCTAGGGAATATGTTATCGGCAGCATTTAGTCCAGATGGGAGGATGTTGGCAATCTGTGATACAGATTTTCAGATTCGCCTATGGCATGTGCAAACTGGTAAACTACTGGTAATCTGTGAGGGTCACACTAATTGGGTACGCTCTGTTGCGTTTAGTGGGGATGGTAAAACCTTAGCCAGTGGTAGTGGTGACCATACCGTAAAGTTATGGCAAGTCAGTGATGGCAGGTGCTTACAAACTTGTACTGGACATACTGATGAAGTGTTCTCAGTTGCTTTTAATCCTCAAGGTAATACCCTGATTAGTGGTAGTAGCGACCACACTGTCAGACTCTGGGATGGTGACACGGGTCAATGCCTTAACACCTTTACTGGACATACCGGTTGTGTGAGATCAGTGGCTTTTAGTACTAATGGCAAAACCCTAGCCAGTGGCAGTGATGACCACACTGTCAAACTCTGGGATGCTAGCACTGGTAGTTGGGTTAGAACTTGTACTGGACATACCAGTGGAGTACGCTCAGTTGCTTTTAGCACTGATGGCAAAACCCTAGCTAGTGGCAGTAATGACCACACTGTCAGACTGTGGGATGCTAGCACTGGTAGCTGTGTTAGTACTCACACCGGACATAGTAGTGGAGTCTACTCAGTGGCTTTTAGCACTGACGGCAAAACCCTTGCTACTGGTAGTGGCGACCATACTGTAAGGTTATGGGATTACCACACTGGTATTTGCCTGAAAACCTTGCATGGACATACTAATCAGATCTTTTCTGTGGCGTTTAGCCCTCAAGGTAACACCCTAGTCTGTGTGAGTTTAGATCAAACTGTCAGACTTTGGGATTGGGGCACTGGTCAATGCTTGAAAACTTGGCAGGGAAGTACTGATTGGGTATTTCCAGTGGCTTTCAGTCCTGATGGTAAAACTTTGGCTAGTGGCAGTAACGATAATACAGTCAGACTATGGGATTATCATAGCGATCGCTGTATCAGTATTTTGCACGGACATACTGCTCACGTGTGTTCAGTGGCCTTTAGTAGTGACGGTAAAACCGTAGCTAGTAGCAGTAGAGACGAAACAATCAGGCTGTGGGATATCAAGACGGGAGAATGCTTAAAGATTTTGCACGGACATACTGATTGGATCTATTCGGTCACTTTCAGTGGTGATGGGAAAACCCTAGCCAGTGGCAGTGCTGACCAAACGGTGAGGCTTTGGGATCAGCGTACTGGTGACTGCGTCAGCACTTTGGAAGGACATACTAATCAGATCTGGTCAGTGGCTTTCAGTAGTGATGGTAAAACCTTGGCGAGTAGCAATACAGACCAAACGGTGAGGCTGTGGGATGTCAGCACAGGGGAATGCTTGAAAACGTTACAGGGACATGGTAATCGGGTCAAATCCGTCGCTTTCAGTCCTAAGGATACTATCCTGGCCAGTTGTAGTACAGACGAAACGGTACGCCTCTGGGATTTGAGTACGGGTCAATGCTCTAAACTATTACGCGGACACAACAATTGGGTCTTTTCCGTGGCATTCAGTCCCGATGGCAACACTATCGCTAGCGGCTCTCACGACCAAACTGTCAAGGTGTGGGATGTTTCCACAGGGGAATGCCGCCACACTTGTACCGGACATACCCATCTGGTCTCTTCTGTTGCCTTTAGTGGGGATGGTCAAATTATAGCTAGTGGCTCTCAAGACCAAACGGTGAGGCTTTGGGACACTAAGACGGGCAAGTGCCTGAAAATTCTCAGAGCTCCCAGACTCTACGAAGCCATGAATATCACTGGAGTGACAGGATTAACTGAGGCACAGAAAGCAACTCTGAAACAGTTGGGTGCGATCGCATAAGTAGGCAACCCCATTAACTAGCCGTGCGGGAAGTCCCACGCTATACCCGTAGGGTTAGCGTGTTTGTTGAAAGCACGGACAGGATAAGCGAAAAGTTTTTCGATGTCTTGACGTGTTACTGTATTATATATATGATAGTAACAAGGTCGATAAAAGAGTTGAGTGCGATGAAACATAAAGCCGTCAAAGTCAGAATCTATCCGACAAAAGAGCAAGTTCAAATATTAGCTCAGCATTTTGGATGTGCTCGCTGGTGGTGGAATTATGCGTTAAATCACTGCATAGAGACTTACAAAGAAACTGGCAAAGGACTAAAGCAATCTGCACTCAACTCTATGCTGCCAAAACTCAAAAAAGAGAAAGAGACTGAATGGCTAAAGGAGTGCTACTCCCAGGTACTGCAAGCCGTGAGTCTCAATATTAGCCGTGCATATCAGAACTTTTTTGTTCGCGAAGCGTGGCCATAGGCCAAGGTAGGGCGAAATATCCTAGATTTAAGTCATATCATCATCGCCAATCAATTCAGTACCCCCAGAAAGTCAAGCAAGTAGGTGACTGTCTTAAATTTCCCGGAAAATTAGGATTTGTTAAAGCAGTAATTCACCGTCCACTAGATGGAACAATCAAGACTGTAACGGTTAGCAAATATCCTTCTGGTAAGTATTATGCCTCTGTTTTGATGGAGTACGATTCCAAGGAATTCAAGCCTTCTAAGGACGGAAGAGTTATTGGCATTGACTTGGGTATCAAGGATTTTGCGATCACCTACGATGGCGATAAGACTTCTAAATTCAGCAATCCCAAGCACTTAGCTAAATCCGAAAAAAAGCTAGGTAAAAAACAACGCATTGCAGCCCGAAAAAAGAAGGGTAGTAATGGTCGCATAAAAGCACGTAAGATTGTAGCTAAGGTATATGAACGTATTGGAAATGTCCGTCAAGACTACCTGCACAAGCTATCTAGAAAGATTGTAGATCAAAACCAGGTAGTGGTAGTCGAAAACCTAAACGTCAAGGGCATGGTTCGTAACCACAAATTAGCTAAAGCAATATTTGATCTGAGTTGGGGAACCTTTGTAAATTTCCTTTCTTATAAATGCGAAAAAGAAGGAAAAGTACTGGTCGAGATAGATCGGTGGTTCCCCAGTTCCAAAACCTGCTCTAATTGCCATTACCTAATCAAAGAGTTGCCGCTAGATGTAAGGTCTTGGATTTGTCCAAGCTGTGGCACTCATCACGATAGGGATGGTAATGCAGCTAAGAATATTAGAGCAGAAGGGATCAGAATGCTATCCTCCTCTGGGACGGGGGAGGTCAACGCCAGTGGAGAAGAAGTAAGACCAAAGCGAGGGCGTCCGTCTAAGCTAAGGCATTCTTCCGTGTTCGCGTAGCGTGGCCAAAGGCCAAGCTGGAAGCCTACACTGTACCCAACGGGTCAGTGTAGGTAGTTCACTTGTGCCTAGGTACTTACTTTGAAGTGCGGAATGTGAGGCTAAACCCAATCCTCCTGCTGAGAATTGGGTTTGGTTTCAATATAGCGCTACGCGCAATGGCATTGGCAACAGGCAACAGGCAAAAGTTAACAGCGATAGCTTTTGCTGCTTATATTAATGTCAAACACCTGAATGCGTAGTGCTATAAGAGCGACCTAGAACATTGCTAAGTCGTGGAGGAGTGACAGCTCCTACACTGACTCTTCGAGTTCAGTGTAGGCAACAAGCGCCAATCCGGGCATTCCTTAGGAGGCGCTGGGCTTTAAGAACGGACTGCCCTGCCGCTCTGTTTTCTTGGTCTTTTTTTTAAGAGTGTTTTGCTGACAAACCAGCATTTAAGGCCTTTGGCCACGCTACGCGAACGGCTTTGTTTACCAGTACATATATTATAGCAATTCCATGCATACCCTGTGCAAAATTCATCCCACACCTATGCTGCGCATTAGGTGTGGGATGAATTTTGCCGGACAGCTAAAGGTTATGGAGCTTTGGCATGGGGCAGACTTGTGCAAGCAAGACCATCTTTGTTCCCATCTAGACGGAAACGATCATCCCCAAAGTAGTTAAACACAGCCTGTGCCTCTTCCTGAGTCTTAAAATCCGAGCAGTTACAATCGGAATTGACACAATCGGGAAGCTCAAAAAGATTGGCTGTATCAGTTTCAGGGTTGCTTTGAACAGCAGGTTTCAGAGTAGCCATTAGTGTAGGAGGGCTATACTCAGTGCTTTCTTTAGACGCAAAAACGATATAGGCATCTGGGGCTTTATATTCTGCACGATTAATCAGAATAGTCACTATGTCATCAGTATCACCTTTGATGAAATCTAGTAACTCAGGTGAGTTAAAGCTAAAAGAATCTCCTGTCGCTATAGAAGCTGCAGGGAGTTTCCCTAAGTAAGTTGTTTGGTTTGAGAGAAATAAATTGGTAGAGTAAGTATCATTACCCGGCGCGTTATTCCAAGTGGTTTTGGTTTCAGACCAATTTTCCTCTACTCCATCATTCAAGCCATAAAACTCAATAGATCCTTTGGTGTTGGGAAGGTTTATCGTACTCAAATTCAGGCTCACATCATCAATACCATCATTCAGCTCACTGAGATCAAATCGGAGGTAAGTTTTGCGGATATAAGAGACGGTGTTATCAAGCTTGACGACTAATTTACCGTTTGTTCTATTATTCTTACTAGAGTAGGAACCACCTCGGATAAAGGTGTCTGCTCCATTGCCCGCTGCTGTAGTAATTAGTTGAACATTGGCATTGATTGGTGCTACTTGGGGTTTGTCTACATTTTGTATGCTCTCGCTTTCAGCGTTAACCATGGCTTGGCTTGGAGCGGGGAAGAGCATCACGGCAGGAATTATCAAAACCGCGCTCAGCAGAAAAGCCCATAGACTTCTGAGAGATTTAGGTACCATGTTACGTTGTTGTAATTGGGTTAACAATAATGGTGCATCTATACTATATAGCAATAGGTGCATCTAATATTTGTAAAAAAGATTGGAAGTGTGGGAAGTGTGGAACCCTGGCGCGGGAATTGTGGGAATTTTATCCGGAATTTTTGCCTAATTGCAAAAGCGCTGCATCGCTTTATCATAACACCAAAAAATCCTCGGATATCTTGACTACTATTCCCTGTTATCTTTGTCTATTACTCCTATAGTTATAGCAGTCAAAGGAAAGCTTAGTACATACTATTCATAAAGTTAAATATTGTTAATCAATTAATCAAATGCCAGTTCATCACAGTTACGATTTAATCAAAAAAGTGATTAGTATTATCGACGATTACATGGTAAAGTATCAAGCTATTAGTTTATTTTAAAAAAGCATAAATACAATTAATATCTGGTTAAAAAATAGACTTTATACAGGAATTTATAGGAAAAAAACTGCTTATAAAAAGGGATATATTCCGAAAATATATGATTTAGATAGATTTAGGTAATTTGTCCAATCTCATGGTAGATAAACTCAGAATAAAATGGCATAATCATGGTCATAAAATATTAGTGATATGACTATAGGTAAAGCCTTTAAAAAAATCGGTTATACCCGATAAAAAAAACTTACGGTTATCGAGAAATGGATGAATAAAAAAGTCAAGAGTTTCTATAAAAAATTTATAAAAAGAAGCCAGACAAGCTAGTTTACATAGCGGTGCGACAAGGCGGGACGTTTCCAACTCCTAGGTCGCCGCTCCGCGAACGCCTAGGGAACGCGCACTAAGAGAGGAGAAAAAATTTGAGAATTAGTTGAATCAGCCGGTTGTGAACTTCAGGTGCGACCCAAGGGCGCGAGCAATCCCTCGCGCGGAGGCGCGCACCTTACTATTTGCCCCCTATTCTCCTGATTTAAATAAAATAGAACATTATTGATTTTCGATTAAAAATCGATTAATAAAATCAAAAATAACTATCTAATAGTTTCGTATTTATATTTAATTTTGCTGTTTATTTAACATCATCATCTATACTAAAAATAGCAATAATTACGATTTTTATTACGTCGAAATCTGGTAATCCTCCGGTGGTTTGGTTCTTGCAGTTTAGTTTTTACCAAAAAAGCTCTGCTATGATGATTTTCCAGATAAAATAGTGATAAAATAGTTTAATCTCATGCACATTAAAGATGCTGATGGGACCAGAGGGCAGCCTGAGTGCGATCGCGAACATCCAACTCACAGAAAATATTAGTTAGATGATTTTTAATCGTGCCTTCGGTCAGATTAAGGGCGGCTGCAATTTCTCGGTTGCTTTTACCTTGTCCCAACAGCTTCAGGATCTCTAGTTCCCGCTGATTGAATTGAGCATGATAATCTGTTTTTTCCCGTTCAGGTTGGGTATTATTCAGTTGAGAAAACACCTTCGGAGCGATGGTAGGACCTAATTGGCTGTAGCCCTGATGCAGACTGCGAATGGCCCCTGCCACCTTAGGTGCTGGAGTGCTTTTAAGCAAATATCCCAACGCCCCAGCCTGAAGAGACTGGAACACATAGTCATCATGGTCAAAGGTGGTTAAGACTAGAATCCGAATCCAGGGGTAGCGGGTATGGATTTCTCTGGTTGCTTGCACCCCATCGCAGATGGGCATCCGCACATCCATCAAGATAATGTCAGGCTGTAACCTCTCCGTGAGGGCAATGGCTTCTTCACCGTGATTGGCTTCACCCACCACCTCGAGATCATCCTCCAGGGACAACAGTGCCGCCAGTCCCTGACGAAAGATGGGTTGATCATCAGCCAATAGAAGTCGAATCATCGTGGTATCCTAATCTGAATACAGGTGCCTTGTCCCGGTGTGCTATCTAATTGTATCGATCCACCTATCAGCTGAACTCTCTCCTGCATACCCCTGAGGCCAAAACCCTGGGTGGGTTTAGCAATATCAAAGCCAATACCGTCGTCCTTTAGCTTCCTCCGCTCTTATGCCCCACAACGAACATGCGCAGCATGAGTGTGGGATGAATCGCGGAGCTGGAACTTTGATAAACAGCCTGAAAAACGTTATACTAAAAATAGTAGGGAAAACAAATTAAGAGCTAACCGCCACCTACGTGCTTAAAAATAGAACTTATTGTATTGTTCCGGCGCGGAGGGGCATCCCGGAGACGAAACCTTAGAAGAGTGGAGCCTTAATCAAAAAGTTTTAACCCTTTACCCATAGCCGACTAACCATAAAGGCTCCACTCTTCTTGCGGTAACTTCTGACCGTGTCGTTAATAAAGCTTACCGAGTATCCTAAGCGATGGCTGGAGTTGGTAAGAAGCCCACACTGTAATCTACTGGCTTTGCCAGACGCTACGCGAACGATGAGCGTGTGGGAGTATGTCACTTCAAGGATAACCGCATCAGCAGAAGCATATCCCTTGAGGTGAATAACCTGGGCTTGACTGTGTTTGCGGATATTTTCCAATCCTTCCTTAACCACACAGTAAAGCTGATGATTGGTTTGTAACGGCAGCTGGGGCAAATCTATTTTGCTTTTAACCGTTATGGATGGGTTGGATTTGACACTCCCCGCTCTAAAGAGACGGGGATTCTTCACTCAATGACTCGGCGTGGCTGTTCCTGACCGGAATCAAGAACAGTAGAGGCCAAATCTCCTGAAGCGTATCGGCGAAGCCGACGCTACGC
>NZ_JAAHIG010000168.1:0-18405 GCF_010692305.1 Moorena sp. SIO4G3
TGAAGAAAGCCCGTGAAGCAAAGAAGAAGCAGCACACGGCTGATGTCAAAGAAGTGAAGATGCGCTACAAAATAGAAGACCATGACTACAATGTGCGGGTCAATCAAGCGGAGCGCTTCCTCAAATCTGGCGATAAAGTCAAAGCTACCATTACCTTCCGAGGTCGGGAAATCCAACATAGTAATTTAGCCCAGGCACTACTCGAGCGCATGGCTAAGGATTTACAAGAATTGGCAGAAGTCCAGCAAGCACCGAAGCGGGAAGGTCGTAACATGATGATGTTGCTCTCCCCCAAAAAATAGTGGTTATAGTGATTGGTCATCAGTCATTGGTCATTAGTCATTGGTCATTAGTCATTGGTCATTAGTCATTGGTCATTAGTCATTGGTCATTAGTCATTGGTCATTAGTCATTGGTCATTAGTCATTGGTCATTAGTCATTGGTAACCACATGCCCAGGTGCCTGGAATTGGGATCTGAATACCCATGCACGGATCAAGCAGCTTAAAATACCAAGGACAACTGACTGAGGACTAGTGACGAAGGACGAAGGACTGTATGAAATTGCCATCTCCGACTCGCCTGAAGGGTAACTGGGTTAGAACAATCCTAGGGTGGGTGAATCTTCGCCCAGAAGAAGGCGAGCGGACATTGTTGATGTTCGCCTTCCATACCACCACTTCCATTGGACTGCTTTGGTTAGAGTACAGTGCCATTGCCTTGTTTCTAGAACAATATGGCGCGAAGTGGTTACCGGTAATTTATATTGCTAGTTCCGTTATCTGCTCTGGACTGGGAGTATTATACTCCTGGTTGCAGAGGATTTTACCATTGAGGTCAGTCTTGGTAGCGATCGCAATCCTAGCTGCCTTACCCCTGTTAGTGTTCCGCCTAGGCTTGGAGATCGAGTATGGCTATATTACTGTAGTCACCATCTTTCTATTGCGATTGTGGATGGATGCCGTGTACATCCTCAATGACCTTAATTCCCAGGTGACGGCTAATCAGTTATTCAACATTCGGGAAATTAAGCGTACCTACCCCCTAATCTCCAGTGGGCTTTTGGTAGCTGATGTCCTCTCTGGCTTCTCATTACCTCTATTATTGCTGTTAGTGGGACTCAACAATGTGGTGGCTTTTGGGTCTGGCATGATGCTCGTCGGAGCACTGACCTTGGTTTATATATGTCAGCACTACCAGCAAGCCTTTCCTAACTCCCCAGCACGACAGTGGGAAGAAATGGAGCCAGACTTTGCTGTGCGTCAGCCGAGTGAATCCCTCAGACGCTATGTCATCCCTTTATTTGCCTTTTTTATCTTAGGGGAAGCCCTGTACCTCCTAATTGAATTTCAGTATATGGGTCAATTGGAGCAAACCCTGGATAGTTCAGCAATTGCTGGTTTTCTGGGTCTATTCAGTGGTACGTTGGGACTTTTTGAATTGGTGACCCAATGGTTTATCTCTAGTCGGGTGATTGATCGCTTTGGTCTTTTCCTAAGCGCTATGGTATTACCTGGTGCTTTATCTGTGATTGGCTTAGTGACCCTAGCTAAGATGGCAAGTTGGCTAAAGTTTGATATTGGGTTGCCTAGCTGGATAACAGGGCTATTTATTGGTGTAGTCTTACTCCGATTCGTTGATGAACTATTGCGCTTTACTTTAATTGCTAGTGTTGAACCGGTACTATTCCAAGCCTTACCCTCAGGGTTACGCTCTGTGGTTCAAACTACTGTGCAAGGGATTGCCAAACCCATGACTACTGGCATTACTGGCATTGGGATTTTAGCCACCATTGGGCTGGTGGATTGGGCTTTCCCCAATTTTGAGCCATTGCGGCATTGGGTATTTATTCTAATGGTAGTGATTTTTGCCCTATTATGGCTGCTGAGTACCTGGTTGATGCGGGCTAATTATGGTTCATTGCTGCTGATCAATGCTGAGCAAGGACGTTTGGGTTCTGCCAATACCACTTTCCTGGATACTAAGACCCTCTTTGAGGAAGCGGTAAGGCGATTGAAAACTGAGCCGAAGAACCGCTCTGCTTACATTCAACTGTTGTCTCAAATCGCTCCGGAAAAAGCGAGTAAGGTTCTTTCTCCCTTGCTGGGAGAAATGTCTACAGATTTGCAGCGCCAGAGTTTAGAGGTGATGTTGCCCTATCCCAACCCAGATTGTCTAAAAGATGTGTCTGGGTTGATTGATCAAAGACCACCAGTAGAAGTCCTGGCCTTAGCATTGCGCTATTTTTGGCTGGCTCACGAAGACCTGAATATTCGGACAATTAAGCCTTATCTACAACCGGCTGTTGACCCAACCGTAAGAGCTACAGCAGCTGCTTTAATTATGGGTCGGGGTACACCAAAAGAGAAGTTTGACGCCGTCAAAACCCTGCGGCGGATGCTCACCTCAAAAAAAGAGCAAGAACGGTTAATGGGTACCCGAGCTTTGGCAGAGATGGATTACTTGGAATCCTTGGTGGTTTATATTGATGACCTGTTAAGGGATAAGTCATTAAAGGTACGCTGTGCTTGTTTAGAGGTGATTGCTGCTAAACGATTTGAAAAGTACTATCCGTCTTTAGTCAAGGCACTCTACTACACCTCTACCCGCAATGCTGCTCGTATGGCGTTGGTCAAGCAAGGGGATGAAGCCATTCCTTTATTGAGGGTTTTGTCTGAAGATATTCACAAGCCAGACTTAGTAAGGCGGCAAGCTTGGATGGCTCTCGGTGAGATTGGCAGACTCCACGCCCTAACTGAAAAGGGTACTCCTGAAGCTATGAAGCATTTGGTGCAACAGTTGATGAGTAGTTGGGGGACAACCCGTCGTAATATTCTCACGATCCTGCTCAAGATTCCAGGGGAAGTTGGGATTGAGGCGGTGATGAACCAGTTAGGGCGTAGTGGCATAGAAACTTTAATTGAGCAAGAATTGATGTTTTTGGGTCAAATTTATGGCGCACTGCTGGATTTGACCTCAAAGAAAATAGCTGGACTGGAGGCAGATTTGCTGCGGCAGGGGCTTAATGATCTTCAACAAGATCTTGTAGAGGTGTGTTTCTTACTGATGAAGTTTCTTTATCCATCGAGTGCCATCAAAGCAGCTGAGTTTAATCTAGCATCCCATTCTCGGTCAAACATTGCCCTAGGGCTAGAAATTTTGGATAATACCCTAGATATTCCTAATAAGAAAGCATTTTTGTCAATTTTAGACCGGCGTTCTCTGAAAGAAAAATTAGGTGCCCTAGTGGATTTAGTGCCTTATAAACCCATGGGTGTAAGCGATCGCTTACGTCGGTTAATCGAGTTACGACATTTTCTGTCAGATTGGCCCCTAGCCTGTTGTTTTCATGTGGCCAGAGCAGCACACTGCTCTCTAGCACCAGCAGCGGCGATGAGTTGCCTACGTCATCCTACCGGTTTTGTGCGGGAAGCGGTTGTGGCTTATCTCAAAGAGATGTCACCTCGTGCTTGTGCAGAGTTGTTGCCAGTGCTTAGGAATGACCCAGATCCCTTGGTAGCTGCTCAAGCACAACAGATTATCGGATAGTTTGGTCGAATAGTTGCCTATTCTTTGTACACTTTGCTGGCATCATCTCTAATGTCTGATGGCAGTGGATAGTAGACCTAGGGGTGAAATAATGTCTGAAAGTAAGCTATCAGCTTATGCGCACTTATCACAGGCTAGAAGCCTGTGCCACCCACGCTACTTGAGGTGCTATCAGCTATCAGCCATTGGCCTGTGGCTACGCTACTTGAGGTGCGAACAGCTTTTGAATAAAATAAGCTGACCGCTGAATACTTACGTCTGAAATTACCACAGTACAGTGGTTGAATCTTAATTCGACCTCTAGGTCTAATGAGCCATTAACTATAAACAATTATCGGTATGGGTTAAACTTGTATTTTACTACAGCACGGCTATTCGCTAGCAGCCAACCGCTAACCTAACCGCTAACCAATGTTATCTAGCATTGATCGTTTAATTTTTATCAGGGGTGTCCCAATTTTTCACGAATTGCGGGACGATTTTCTGATGCGACTAGCCTCTGTGATGGACGAGCTAGACTTTCCTTCTAACCATACCATCTTTGCTCAAGGGGAAGAGGGTAGGGAACTTTATATTGTAGTCTCAGGTTTGGTAAGAGTTCACATTGGTGAGCGCAATTTGGCACAGTTCAAGCAAGGAGCCTGCTTTGGGGAGATGTCCTTGTTTGATGCAGAACCTCGTTCCGCTTCTGTGACCACAATCGAACCTTGCCATTGTTTGATGTTGACACAGCTACAACTCTATGATGCCATTGATGAGACACCAGAATTTGCAATTAAAATTATTCGTATGTTGTCCCGCCGTATTCGGGAACTTAACAGCAATTTGAATACTAATCAGGGGAAAAATCCACCATCGGATTTGAGAAGGGTTGGAAGTCGTTTAACGGATTTCCGTGCTTAAGATAAGTCCTAGTTTTTTGGTACTATTTTTTTTGGACTAGACCTGGCTCCTAGGTGCGTTAATCATTACAATAATCAGCAACATCGGTTTATAATTAACAGTAACTATGTCTTTTGTTGGTCTACACATTCACAGTGATTATAGCCTACTAGATGGAGCATCTCAGCTACCAGCATTGGTGGATCGAGCTGTTGAGTTGGGAATGCCTGCGATCGCACTAACAGATCATGGTGTGATGTATGGTGCTATTGAACTGATTAAAGTTTGCCTAAAAAAGGGCATTAAGCCGATAATCGGTAACGAAATGTATGTGATCAACGGGGATATTGAGGTCAATAAGCGTTACCGAAAATATCATCAAGTTGTCTTAGCAAAAGATACCCAAGGCTACAAGAATTTAGTAAAAATAACAACTCTTTCTCACCTAAAAGGGATGCAAGGAAAAGGTGTTTTTGGTCGTCCCTGTATCAATAAAGAATTACTGGAGCAATATCACGAAGGGTTAATTGTTACTAGTGCTTGTTTGGGGGGTGAAGTTCCCCAAGCTATCCTAAAAGGTGACTTAGATCAAGCCCGTAAAGTAGCTAAGTGGTACCAAGATGTTTTTGGGGATGATTACTATTTAGAGATTCAAGACCACGGCTCTGTAGAAGACCGAGTGGTTAATGTTGCTATTGTCAAAATCGCTAATGAATTAGGCATTAAAATTATTGCCACTAATGACTCCCACTTTATCTCCTGCTATGACGTAGAAGCTCATGACGCTTTGCTGTGTATTCAAACCGCTAAACTGGTTACGGAAGAGAAACGGATGCGCTATAGTGGCACGGAGTATCTCAAGTCAGCAGAGGAAATGAAGCGGCTGTTTCGAGATCATTTACCGTTGCAGGTGATAGAGGATGCGATCGCAAATACCTTAGAAGTGGCAGATAAAGTCAAGCACTACAATATTATGGGGGAGCCTCGCATCCCAGACTACAAGGTATCCAAGGATTATACCCCTGACACCTATTTAGAAGAAATTACCTGGAATGGACTGATGAAGCGGCTAAAGTGTCGCTCTCGTAGTGAAATTGATCCAGTGTATAAAGCACGGCTGGAGTATGAGTTAAAAATGCTCCAGCAGATGGGATTCTCTACCTACTTTTTAGTGGTTTGGGACTACATCAAATATGCCAGAGATAATGATATCCCCGTTGGTCCCGGTCGTGGTTCAGCAGCAGGTTCCCTAGTGGCTTATGTCCTAGAAATTACCAACATTGACCCCGTACATCATGGGCTACTGTTCGAGCGGTTTCTCAATCCAGAGCGGAAATCAATGCCAGATATTGACACAGATTTCTGCATTGAAAGACGGGATGAGGTGATTAAATATGTCACCGATCTATATGGTGAAGACCGAGTAGCCCAGATTATTACATTTAACCGCATGACCTCTAAAGCGGTATTAAAAGATGTAGCGAGAGTGTTAGGAATTTCTTACCAAGACTCAAATCGTATGGCTAAGATGATTCCAGTGGCGCGAGGTAAGCCAGCCAAACTCTCAGTCATGATTTCTGATCAGACACCAACACCAGAGTTTAAAGAGGCTTACGATCAAGATCCGGAAGTTCATCGCTGGGTGGATATGGCGATTCGGATAGAAGGGACAAATAAAACCTTTGGTGTCCATGCTGCTGGTGTGGTTATTTCAGCAGATCCGTTAGATGAAATTGTGCCATTACAACTGAATAATGATGGTGCAGTGATTACCCAGTATTATATGGAAGACCTGGAAGCTCTGGGACTCCTGAAAATGGATTTTTTAGGACTAAAGAACTTAACCACTATTCAGAAAACAAAAGAGTTAGTTGAAAAGACTCAAAATCTTAAACTCGATTTAGATCAGATTCCCCTAGATGAAATTAAAGCTAAGAAAATTTTAGACAAGGGTGAACAGAAGAAAAAACCCCTAGATATTCAAAAAACTTATGAGCTCCTAGAGAAAGGCCAGTTAGAAGGAGTATTTCAATTAGAATCTTCTGGAATGCGTCAGGTGGTGCGAGACCTGAAACCTGACAGTATTGAAGATATTTCTTCAATTTTAGCTCTTTATCGCCCTGGTCCTCTAGATGCTGGTCTGATTCCTCAGTTTATTAATCGTAAACATGGTCGGGAAAAAGTAGAGTATCAACATCCTCTATTAGAGCCTATTTTGAATGAGACTTATGGAATTCTATGTTTACCGAAAGGTACGTTAATTGATCAGCCCGATGGGTCTTATGTGCCCATTGAGGAAATTCAATCTGGCGACGTAGTATTAACTTCTGATGGTAAACAAGTTTGGCCAGCAAGGGTAGCCAAGCAATGGCGCAGTGGTGTTAAAGACATTCTGAAAATTACGTTATCTAGTGGTACAGTTATCTATTCCAGTAAAAACCATCGCTTTTTAACACCAGATGGAGACAAATTTGCCTATGAGCTCAAAGCAGTAAACCCAGTCGTCAAGAATGCTCATGCTTTTGGTTCTCAAGTTTATGAAAAATATCCTGGAGCCAGCAACAGTTTAGACCCGGTGGTGCGTTACGGGACGGGCTGTTCCAAAGCTGGCTACGAGGCGGAAAATCAGGGCGAGCCCGTTCCTAACGCACCCTACCCAACTCAACAGGCAACTGAAAAAGGCAAGAGGCAAGAGGCAAAAGGCAAAAGTAACCCACCCCTAACCCCTCCCAGGAGGGGAAACAGATCCGGAGTTTTATTGTCCAAGAAAAAAAGACCATACAGGTTTACATTTAATTTAGAAACCCTAGAGTACAACACAAGGTACAAGACAAACCTTGAATACTGGGATGAGTTTGATCACCAAGTCTACCAGCAAGATGTTCGGATAGTTTATGTTACCGCTGTGGAAGAGAGTGGGCAAGAAGAGTGTTTTGATCTACAAATGGAGGAACAATCTTCCCCATACTTTCTGGCTCATGGCGTAGTCGTTCATAACTGCTTTCAGGAAAGCATCATGCGGATGGCGCAGGATTTGGCTGGTTATTCTCTAGGTCAAGCGGATTTACTGAGGCGCTGTTTGAGTGGCTCAACTGAGATAGTGGATCTAGCAACCGGTCGTTTAGTTTCCCTGAAGGAGATTGCTTCTAAATCTAGTTACTGGTTGGGACGAAACGTTTTTTCCCTGGATTTGAAGACTAAAAAAATTACCCAACGACCAATTATCGAAATTCATCCTAATGGGATTCGTGATGTTTGGGAGATTACTACCAAAACTAACCGCCACATTCGCGCAACGGATGATCATCTTTTCTACACGAGTCTAGGATGGAAGCCTCTGAAAGAGTTTACCATAGGAAGCTCCATCGGTTTAGCGAAAACATTACCAATTCCCTATAGTCGTGAACTATCGAATGGTAAAGGTAAGCTAACTGATAATATCATGAGACTTGTTTCAGAAGTTGGGAACAGGGAACCGGCAACAGGGAACAGTGGACAGGAATTAACGAAAACAGTTGCGACTCCGAGTTTAGCACGTCACCAAGGCATTCCTGACTCAGATGTTTTCTGGGATGAGATTGTTGAGCTGAAGTATCTTGGCCAAGAAGATGTTTTTGATTTAACTATTGCTGAAACTCATAACTTTATTGCCAATGACTTTATTGCTCACAATTGCATGGGTAAGAAGAAAGTGGCTGAGATGCAGAAGCATCGGGAGATTTTTATTGATGGTTCAACCAAAAATGGCGTGACTCAAGACATAGCTGAAGAGTTATTTGACCAAATGATTAAATTTGCCGAATATTGTCTCAGCTATGATACGGAGATTATAACAGTAGAGTATGGGCCGATGGCAATTGGTGAGATTGTCGAGAAAGGAATCCCATGTACTGTTTATAGCGTTGATAGTAATGGCTATGTTTATACCCAACCTATTGCTCAGTGGCATAACCGGGGAGAGCAAGAGGTGTTTGAATATACTCTAGAAGATGGCTCAGTGATTCGAGCCACAAACGATCATAAGTTTATGACGATTGATGGTCAAATGTTGGCAATTGATCAGATATTTGAGGGAGGGTTGGAGTTGAAACAGTTAGGGGAATTGCCTTTAGGGTTAATTGATCAAGCTAGTTAATACTTAAAATCACATCACGGTCTACTATGAAATCAGCCCCTGCTTGTAACTGAGCAAACTCTTGGTTTTCAAAAGAGATAATACCTGTGTTTTGATTGTAGTGGAATTGGCCAAGGGAAACCTCTGCAGAACCAGCTGTCCTAAAACCAGAAATTTCAATCTTATCACCCTCAAGCGCATTGAAGTCTTCAATCGTCTCCATTCCTCGTTCAGGTTTTGGTGGTGCAGTAAATTGTGACCCTACGATTGGTCTAGTAAAACCTGCGCTTGGAAACAAGAGGCGAAAACTAAATATATCAGCTCCTTCACCACCGGTAAGAGTGTCACTGTCAGAGCCACCTCTGAGAGTATCATCGCCATCTCCACCAGTGAGACTATCATTGCCATAGCCGCCAATGATAAGGTCATGGCCAGATTCACCAATTAAAGTGTCTGCTCCTTCTGCACCGTCTAGGGTATCATTGCCATCGCCACCGTTAAGAATATCATTGCCCGATACAGAACGACAGCTTTGATATTCACCATAGGGATCATAAACATGAGTACAAAAACCAAGGCTGGTACTGCCGCCGTAGAGGTAATCATCCCCATTTCCACCCATCAAAGTATCATGGTTACCGCCACCACCGAGAATATCATCGCCATCTCCCCCATCTAGGTAATTCTGACCTTCTGTTACAGGGGAAGACGAAATTCCAGTGGCGATAATATTAATATTAGGGTTGATAGTAATAGCTAATTCTCCGTAAACAGTATCATCGCCACTACCGCCAATTACAGTATCATCTCCAGGTCCACCAGCGATCGCATCATTACCTGCGTTGCCGTTAAGCAAATTATCGCCATTTTTGCCATCAATTAGATCATTACCATCTCCACCGTTAATAGTATCGTTAGCATCTCCACCGGTCAGAGTATCAGTAACGGTTGAGGGAATCGTGAAAGGGGAAAAAGACGATCCTTCAGACTTTAAACGCTCCTGCTCTTGTTTGAAGTCCCTAAGCTTCAGTCCCAATTCCTCAGAATCGAAACGCAATTGAGGTTTAGGATTAGAGCCTTCTACAATTATTTGGTTTATCTCAGCCATGACTATTGGATTTATATCGTTTACGCTACCGATAATGATTAGATCGCATTTGAGCTTAGACTTGTCGCCAAATTGGCGACGCTTTAGAAATCTATAGAAAAATCTCTAGAAAATGAAAAAAAAGTACTCTCTGGGGTAGCATACTCCGGTAAAATGAAAAACATAATACCAAAACTGAAGAATTGTAAAGTAATATTAAGTAAAAGCATACATTGATTGAGTGTTTTTTCCTCTATGACCACCCAGTTTTTTGCTTCCCAGTGTGTGGAAATGACTGTGCCACAGGAATCTGTGCCGATTCAGCACTACTTGCGTCAGCCTGAACGGATAGTTTATGCGATCGCAGACCTGAATCGCATCCAACAAGTGACTCAGAAGCGCTTTCGCCTGAAAATGAATCCATTACACTTTATGTCCTTGACATTTCAGCCCACGGTAGATCTAGAAGTGTGGGCGGAATCTGACGCTACCGTTCATCTGAGGTCTGTCGGTTGTGAAATTATAGGATTGGACTACATCAATCAACGCTTTGCACTGCAATTAACCGGAAAACTGCATCCTTGGGACGATCAGGGAGTGACTAAGCTCACCGGCAGAGCGGATTTAACTGTCAAGGTTGATGTGCCCTTACCTTTTTCCCTTACTCCCAAGCCAATCTTAGAAACCACTGGCAATGGTTTGCTCAAAAGCGTTTTGGTCAGGATTAAGCAAACATTGATGCACCAGCTGTTATTGGATTATCGTCAATGGGCTCGCAATGGCACCCAGACAAATATATATACTCAGCATCAAGCACCAGGCGCTCCCGCGACCTATATCTAGCAATCGCTGTCGGAGTGGTCAGGGTGGAAAGATGGGGAGATGGGGAGATGGGGAGATGGGGAGATGGGGAGATGGGAACCCACCCCTAACCCCTCCCAGGAGGGGGAGATGGGGAGATGGGGAGATGGGGAGATGGGGAGATGGGGAGTGTGGGAAGTATGGGAATTTTCGGGCGAATTTTTGCCTAATTCCAACCTATTACCTATTACCTATTACCTATTACCTATTACCTATTACCTATTACCTATTACCTCTTGCCTCTTGCCTTTCCTTAAGGGAGTATGTTCACAATAACCCTTAACCCTTAATCCTTGATCATTCCTTGTGACAAAGAGTATTACTAATCTCCCAATTAAAGCTGGTATTGTTGGTACTGGGTTTGCGGCTAAGCTCCGAGCGCAGACATTACAAGCGGATTCGCGATCGCATTTAGTGGCTGTCTGTGGCCATACCCCTGCCAAAACCCAAGAGTTTGCTGAAACCCACGGCACTACAGTAGTGGATTCCTGGCAGCAATTGGTAGAACACCCGGAGCTTGATCTAGTATTTATTAGCACGATTAATCGGGATCATGGCAAAATTGCCCGTGCTGCCCTTAATGCTGGGAAACATGTTGTCACTGAATATCCCCTTTCCCTTGACCCCAAAGATGCTGAATCCCTGATTAGCCTTGCCAAAGCTAAGGGCAAGCTCCTCCATGTAGAACATATTGAGCTCCTAGGGGGCTTGCATCAAGCCTTGCGCCAATCTTTGCCTCAAATTGGTCAACCGGTTTATGCCCGTTACGTAACTATTGCGCCGAAACACCCTGCACCCCGGGGCTGGACATTCAATCTGGAACTATTTGGCTTTCCCTTCATTGGTGCTCTTTCTCGCATTCACCGGTTTACAGACTTGTTTGGTGAGGTCGCTTCTGTGTATTGTCAATCCCAGTTTTGGGATGCTAGTGATCAGTACTTTACTGCTTGTCTATGTAATGCCCAACTGCGCTTTACTAGTGGTCTAATCGCAGATATAACCTATGGTAAAGGGGAAATGTTCCGGCAGAGGTTACGGAATTTTGAAGTGCATGGAAACCAAGGCACACTGCTGTTTGAGGGAGACCAAGGTAATCTGATTAAGGCAGAGGAAAGGAAACCAATTGAAGTAGCAGGGCGACGGGGTTTGTTTCTTAAAGATACCGCTATGGTAATTGACCATCTAGTTAAAGGAACACCCCTGTATGTCTCGACCGTAGCTAGTTGCTATACTCTCAAGGTCGCAGATGCATTACGTCAGTCCGCAGCTACGGGTAATGCGTTCGCGTAGCGTGGCCTACGGCCAATCGCTTTAACTTAGCTACTATTAATAAAGGGCGGATGGTAGAAAAACCCCTGCCGGTTCGTTATACAGGCCAAGGCTCATCAAGGTTTCGGTCTGGATGAGACGCAAGCCATGGTTCAAACACCAACGCAATAGCTCGGCGTTACTAATTGGAACATAAAAGCCCGACCCACCGAACGCTGGAGCTGCCCCGATCAGCGCTTTTAAGTCCTCATTATTCTCGCCAACAGCGTGCCCGAAGAAGCCAATTTCGGTGGCGTAGCCGGATATGCGCCCATCACACTCGACAAGGGTTGCCATGCCCCGAGCGACATATTCCTTCAGTTCCCACGCCCGGTCATGACCATGAATGCGATCGCAGAGTTGATTACACGCAGCAAGGTCGGCCTCAGTGGCCGGACGAACGGTGCGGCCTGGTATGGTCAAGCCGAGTGGCTGTCCTTGAAGGTTCGCCAGTAGCTCACGCACATTGAAGCCCAGTTTTGTATACAGGGACAGGGAGCAGGTGTTATATGCGGCTTGAAGCAGCCGCACACCGGGGCACCGTTTTTCTTGTGCTCGTTGTAAAACATGTTCCATCAGGCGGCGACCAACCGACCGATTTTGTGCGGCGGGGTCTACCGTAGTCGGACCGATACCGGCGATAGTATCCCCTTCCCACAAAAAGTTGCTGCCAATGACGCGCCCATCCTCAGCTTCGGCCACGACGGAATAAACCGCCGGGTTCGCTAAAATTTCGGTCAACATATCCGCCCCAAACTCCGCAGAAGGAAAGTCCGGTACCAAGCCGTGCTGTTCTGCAATGGCACGGAACGCTTGATACAGAATGGTGCCACAGGGGAGTGCGTCCTCGGGCCGTCCCCCACGCAGTATCACTGAAGAGGTTTGTTCAAATACTTTGTCCATGATGAAAAACCTTTTAAGTGTTCCGTTCGCAACTTTGCGCGATAGGAATTGAAAATACAAACCTAGCACTACACTGTTGATTAGGTAGTCGGACAAAATTAGGTTTAACTGTCAAGATAGGGAACAGCGGATCACCGGAACAGGGAACAGAGGGACTTTTGGCTGGTTTACAAAAGTTAACACAGTTTGGTTTATTTATGTCCAGGTACTTAGTTTTGTCAGTCAACCAGCGTCTATTTATTTTAGAGTGTGTCACTTACCATAAAATTTAACTCAATCTTGTATAAATTACCTAAACTATATAAAACTTAACAAATATCTTAAACTTCATTACAAAATCAGATATGCCATTGGCATACCATGATATGTTCTGTAACATACATCGAGTCGGGGTTCCTATGGGCTGATTGGACACGCAGCTTTCCCGCTCTCGAACTACCTAATGGTGACGTTAGACAAGGAGGACACTTTGGATTTGCATTCTACTCAACCCCACAATGATCATACTTCTGAAGGCATTAGCGATTATGTCGCCGAGCTTCAGTTTCACATGGCACTCCACGCCCGCAAATTAGTTCCTAACCTCACTAAAGCAGCAGATAGTCGAGAGCAACTATTGCAGCAAACCCAAGCTAATTTTGAAAAACTGGTTTCCCGACAATCCCGTTCAGAGCGATAAAGCACGAGCTCGATTTGCAGCAATCAAGGATTCTGTATACTGTAGCGCCTCTTGCCAAACCTGATACCCAAGAGGCGTTAAATGGATGCCATCGGTTGTCAAATTGTGCTGCATCTGACCTTTAGTATCAGTAAACAACTTGTGAAGATTGAGATAGGCTGCTCCTTCTTGTTGAGCAATCTGAGCAATTTCTTGATTAAGATTACGAATGCGCTGATTAGAAATAGCAGTAGCTCGTGTCGGTAAAATCGACTGGATAATTAGTTGAGCTTGTGGGTGATTTTGCCGCAATTGACGAGTAATCTGGCGCAGGTTGTTGAGAATAACTTGATCGGTTTTGCCCTGACGCAAATCATTGATACCTGCCATCACATAAATTGTATCAGGACGAGTCTGGGAAAATGCCGATAATCGACTCAAAATTTGACTGGTATTCTCACCAGAAATGCCTTGATTGAGCCAAAGTTGATAGTTAGGTAATCCCTGTGCCGGTAACCACAAACTTAGGGAATCTCCCACTACCATAGACAGACGATTGTTACCCTGTCCGTAGGCAACAGCTCTGGCTTCCTGTGCCAAGAGTTGTTTCCATTGCTGATAGGTAGGTTTTGTGAGAGGGACTCCTTTATGATTTAATCCCTTTGCCCAAAACGATGAAAAACTATGAGCAGGTAAGCGAGTATAAAGTTTGCCAGCTCTGAGGGCAGCTAATCGTTGGTAATACAGTTCCGTTCCCGACTTTGGTGAAGGAGTAGCAGGTCGATAGTTGGGTAAACGTTGCTGATACTTTATTTGCTGATACTTTAATAATTTAGCAGCGCTACGTTTCTGCCATTGACTACTAAATTCAGGAGAGGAAGTTTTTGCAGTGGTTTCTAGGGTAGGGACAATCTTGTGACTCACCCCAGCCTGCAATGCTTTCTTAGCTGTTGACACTAAAAGGCTTGAGAGGCTATCTGAGGGATTGGCAGGTAGGGGTGGTGGTGGTGGAGCAGACATTGCTCCTCCAGTGAGTAGACTTGTTGTTAACAGATATAAATTGCTCATAATGTGCCCACTTTCCTCTCTATACTCTTTTGACATCAAGCAATCGAGGCAATCCGGAAAACTTCACAACCCTTGTAACGGTACTTAAACAAGTATGGAAGCAAAACTTTGGCATTATACCCTAGACTTCTCAAAAAAACAAGTTTATGATCAAATAAGAGGATATTAAATAATCTTATGGGCCTCATGAACCATGAGCTACACTTGGGATTAAATCCAAAAAAATCATAAACAAACCAAACGATTGCTAGGAATCAACTATGACTAACTATCTCAACTTATAGAACAAGCTAAGTTATTACATCGTCAACATCAAGAAAAAATTTACAATCAAAAAGTCCGGCTAATCCTGGGGGAGGTGCTTCAGAAAAATCAATAATTATCAATTTAAGCTTAGGGGGTGACAACCCAGCTACAATCCTTATGGCTTGAAAATTAGAGCAACTTGTAGTAAAAAAAGAACGGTCTCGATTGTTAAAAATACCGCTATGTTAAAAAATGTTACATCAATTTTACCAGACTCATCTTCAAAGTCGATTAAACGCCACTAAATTTCTAACCCTTCAAGTGGTATAAGTAGAAATTATGAATTACTCAATTGACATTCGTCCGGTGATACCTGATGATGTACCTATTCTATTCGAGCTAATCATGGCTCTGGCTGACCATGAAAAGCTCTCCCACAAGGTCACTGGCACATGCGAACAACTTCATAAAAGTTTGTTTAGTTCTCATCCTGAGGCCGAGGCAATCCTTGCTTGTGCAGATGGTGTACCGACTGGATTCGCTCTTTACTTCTTCAATTTCTCTATTTATTTGATGAAACCCGGTCTATATTTAGAAGCTCTGTTTGTTCTACCTAACTATCGTCGTCAGGGTGTAGGAAGTAAAATTTTTGGCTATTTGGCAAAGATGGCACTTGATAAAGGCTGTGGGCGATTTGAGTGGAGTGTGCTCAATTGTAATGAAAGTGCGATCGCATTCTACAAACAGCAAGGTGCAACCTTTCTCAACGACTGGCGGACTTGTCGCCTTGCTGGTGATGCCTTAGCGGCATTCTCTTCAACTTAAATAGGTTTTTTTCAAGTTTTAAGCTTTTTCCATTTTACAGTTAATTAAACCTACCTACTTAGGACAATCAATATGCTATCCCTTGCTCACGAATTTTATTTTTCCGAAGAAATCTTTGCCTTAGAAAAGAAGCGTTGTAAATTTAAGGATATTTTTTTAGGACACAGTAGCTTTGTCAACGAATCTCAGAACTATTATGTGTTGCCACACACAAGGGACACAAAGGTTCTGATTCAAAATGAGGAAAACATTCAGGTTCTGCCAAACATTTGTAAACATCGTTATGCAACCCTGCTCAAAGACAAGGGACATTGTCGCAGCATTGTCTGTCCAGTGCATTCCTGGTCATATGATCTCAATGGGAAGATGTTGAGTTCGGCTAATATAGAATGCGATCATGCCCTACACTCTCTAGAAAAGGAATCCATCGATATTTATGATGGTTTTGTGTTTCCTAAAAACGATTCTGCCTTGAAAGGTGCTCTAGAAACTTCTAAAGCATTTACAAATATTAACTTCGAGAAGCTAAGTTTCTATGCCCATGATCCCTTCTTCGTTAAGGTAAATTGGAAAAGCTATATGGATACCTTTCTAGATAATTACCACTTAGAAGCATATCATCCTAACTTTAGAACCTTTTTCGATTCAAGATATATTGAATCGATTTTCCGAGATGATTTTAGTGTTCAAGCGATACATCTTAGAGAAAAACCTCAAATCAAAACCTCTGCTCTGCGAGAATATATAGATTGCTATAGCAAATATGTTGGTAAATTCCCAGAAGACTACGGTGCTGTCTGGCTTTGTATTTATCCTAATATTATTATTGAAATCTCTCAGTGCTTTGCCCTAGTTGCCGTTGTTATACCAGAAAGCATCGACACATGCTCAATTCACGAATATCGTCTGGTAGAAGAGCAGTTTTCTCAACATCAAGACTTTCTAAATGCATTTGACCAGTATATGTACGAAATAGAATATGAAGACCATGATCTGATGACCAAGATCCATCAGGGAAGGAAAGCACTTTACCAACAAGGTCAGCAACACTGTGGTCCTTATCATCCTACTAAAGAAGCAGGTCAACAGCAGTTTCATGATTACATCCGTAGAATGATTCCTGTAAGCCTAGATGGAAATATATTAGGCGGCTTGGGAGCATCTAAAAAGACTGTCTCTCCCAAAATGGATGTGGTAAAACCGTCGTGACAATGAGATCCAATTTATTGGTCTTCGCAGAAGTTGTTGGGGAAAGGATAAAGGAACGCTATAGCGAATATCAATCCAATCCTCATATTCCACCACAACTGATAGAAATCTGATTCAAAAATCTCAATCTCTAAAATAACAGTAGAAAATGGACTCTCAAATGATTGCATCGAAATTTGACACAGATGTACGGAAAACTCATCGCTTAACTCAAGAACAGCTCACTCAATATCACGAAGATGGATATGTTATCGTCCGTGGGTTATTTGATTCAGAGGAGGTTAGCTTAATCCGGGAAGTTTGCGATAACGATCCCAATCTTGCCAATTCTCTCAGGACTGTCATCAACCAAAAGGGTGAACCCTGGCATGCTGCTGTTTGGAATGGTTTAAATGATAGTCTGGTTAGCGTAGTGACTCGATTAACTCGGATTGTCCATACTGCGGAACTTATATTAGGTGAGGAGTGCTATCATTGGCACTCAAAAATTGTTCAAAAGCTGCCATATGATGATACTGTCATAAATTGGCATCAAGGTTACACCTATTGGTATGGTGACGGCTGTCTTTTTCCCAACATTGTAACTTGTACAGTGGCTATCACTGAAAATACTAAAGCCCATGGTTGCTTGCAAGTCATCAAAAAGTCCCATTTAATGGGTCGTATTAAACCTGTGTTGCGAGGTAATGGAGATGTCTGCGATCCAAAGCGTATGGAAAAAGTGATAGAAAGGCTAGAAGTTGTTGATTGCGAAATGGCACCTGGCGATGCTGTATTCTTTCATGCAAACACGATACATGGTTCTCAAGGAAATCACACAGATGATACTCGTATCCTAATGCATTGCCACTATAACGCTGTCTCAAACCAACCTGTTGAGGAAAAAGGTCAAAAATCCCACCCCTACATCCCTCTAGATAAACTTCCTGATTCTGCGATTAAGAATGGACTTTACAAATCGGGATTTGAGGATCAGACTGGTAATTGGAATTGGTATACATCTGACTTTGGAGCTAACTCACAATAATTTATTTTTGTACTAGAGTTACAGCGACTAATCTTGATTGAGAAAACATGAACCTATAAATTTAGCAGCAAAAATATGAAGCTTACTTTGCTTGCTTTAAATTATTAAATAGTCCTGCCTATCAATACTCTTTTCGTCTAGAGCCTAGAGACTGCATGATAATACAAAACTTCCGAGTGCTTCATGGAAGAAAAGCTTTCGATCGCTCTTAGCGGAAGCTGAGGCCTTTGGCCACGCTTGGCCGTAGGCCACGCCAAAGGCGAACGCGTTCGCGTAGCGTCGGCTTTGCCGAAACGCTTCATCGCGTAGCTTGACCAAAGGTCAATCCTAATTCAGGTGCAAGGGAATTGAATGTATCCTAAGTAGTCGGACATATATAAACCAATACAGTTCAGTTAAGGATTTTTTACTGTATCTATGAGGTATAGAAGTCCTATGCTTACGTTTAATATCTTAAGTTTAAAACTGTTGTCGCGATTGCCTAAAATATTGTTCATGCTTGAAGAGAAGTCGATAGGGAGCAGGTCAAAGTTGCCGAACATTTGTACTATGTACCATGAGAGCAAGCTTAAACCCATGAGGGGGCTATAGATAATGTACAAATATTCTGCATAAGTGACATGCTCCCCCTATTACCTATTACCCATTACCTATTACCCATTAAGATG
>NZ_JAAHIG010000169.1:0-18383 GCF_010692305.1 Moorena sp. SIO4G3
CCACAGAAGCTGTCACCAGCTAATCCACTATAAGCAATCGAAAACCTAGGAGCCGTATGAGGGGAAACTTTCACGTACGGATTTGCAGCGGAGGTGCCCCGGATAATACCGGGCATCGACCGTAATATCCATCCAGAAGTGTAAAACTTCTGTAATTCTGTGATACGTACGTGATCCGAACTTTTATGAAAGACCTCAAGCCAAATGATTTACTTGATCGGCGTTATCGAGTAATTGATACCTTAGCCCAAGGTGGATTTGGAAAAACTTACATTGCCGAAGATACTCGCCGACCCACTAATCCCCAGTGCGTTATCAAACAACTGAAGCCACCTAGCAACCATCCCAAATCCTTGGAAAATGCCAGACGTTTGTTCCGAACTGAAGCCGAAACTCTAGAGAGACTGGGGAAGAATGACCAAATTCCGATGCTTTTAGCTTACTTTGAGGAAGATGAAGAGTTTTACCTGGTTCAAGAGTTTATTGAAGGAAACACCCTCAGCAGTGAAATCAAACCTGGTCAAAGCTGGTCTGAAAGCCAAGTTCGTCAAATGCTTCAGGAAGTCTTGAGAGCTCTCAGCTTTATCCACCAAAATCGAGTTATCCATCGTGATATCAAGCCCGATAATATCATCCGACGACATCGGGACAATAAGCTGGTTTTAGTTGACTTCGGCACAGTCAAGCAAATTCGCGGACCCAACCATCAAGTCAGTGGCACAATCGCTGTTGGAACCCCTGGTTATATGTCCACAGAACAAGGTAGAGGTAATCCTCGTGCCAACAGTGATATTTATGGTCTTGGCATGATTGCTATCCAGGCAGTAACTGGCTTAACGATTAATCAAATTCAAGAAGACCCTAATACTGGAGAAGTGATCTGGGAACCTTGGGCAAAGATCAGCGATCACTTAAAGTGGATTCTCTCTAAGATGGTGCGCTACCATTTTAGGGAACGTTACCAGTCTGCCACAGAGGTTCTACAGGCTCTTGAGTCATACCCACAAGTCTCATTACCACAACAGCAATCAGTACAACAGCCGACAATAATACAACCGACACTAGTTCCGCAACAGTACTCTCCAGTCCCCTCAACAGCCATTCCATCGATACCACAGTCTGGGCAACCTCAACCCACAGAGATTTCATTAGCACCATCTCAACTTTCGGCAACAGCAGCATCATCGGCGCAACCGTTTGCTGGGTCTCAGTCTTCAGGAGTTGGATCTCAAAACCCTCGTCGGTTATTGCTTCCCATCGGTGTCGCCACTACTGTTATTGGCATCCTTATCTATTTAATCTGGTTATTTTTATTTAATAACACTCCCAAGACTACGGAGTCAGCCAACCCATCACCTTTTGCTACGAATGCTCAAATTACTCCAACTTCAACACCTGATCAGAGTAATATTCAAGCTCGAATTAGCCTTGGGGAAAAGCCCCTAGTTAAAACAGAAGAGGTAGGCACTCCAAATCTGCAATTCCAAGCTGCCAAACAACAGGGTATGAAAGCCATGGCTGCTGGTGATTATGACAAAGCCATGAGTAACTTTGAAGTAGCAATTCGGAAATACCCCAACGCTCCTGAAACTTTAATTTATCTCAATAATGCTCGTATTGGTAATCAGAAATCCTATACTATTGCTGTCGCTGGACCGATTGCTACTGACCCCGATGGTACATTAGCAATTGTGCGTGGCGTTGCTCAAGCTCAAGATGAAATCAATCAAACTGGGGGAATTAATGGCGTACCCCTCAAAGTAGTGATTACGAGTGATGATCAAAATCCCGATACTGCTAAACAAATTGCTTCAGCGTTGGTCAAGAATCCGGAAATATTAGGTGTAATTGGTCATTCCGCTAGCAGTGTAACCTTAGCCGCAGGAGAAGTATATAATTCCGGTAAACTAGCAGCTATCTCTGCTGTTAGTACTTCCGTAAAGTTGTCAAACTTTAGCCCCTATGTGTTTCGCTCAGTGCCAAATGATGCGTTTTCAGCCAGAGCCTTAGCTAACTACATGCTTACCCAGTTTAAAAAGCAGAATGCAGCGGTTTTCTATAATTCTAAGAGTGACTACAGCAAGTCTCTCAGAACTGAATTTGTCACAGCCGTTTCCCTAGGAGGAGGACAAGTTGTTGATGAGATTGACATCTCCAATCCAGATTTTAATCCTGCTACACCTGTACAACAAGCAATTGAGCGGGGAGCACAGGTGCTATTTTTAGCTCCTAACCCAGCAGTTCTAGATCAAGCTTTGGAGGTTGTTAAGGTCAATGGTAAACGTCTAAGTTTGTTGGGAGGAGATGTAATGTATTCTCCCAAAACTTTAGAGAAAGGTGCAGAAAACGCTGTTGAAATGGTGGTAGCTGTTTTTTGGGATATTGATAGCAACCCTCAGTCAGACTTTGTCCGTAAATCCAAAGCCCTTTGGAATGCCGAGGTTAACTGGCGCACAGCCATGGCTTACGATGGAACCCAAGCTTTGATAGAAGCACTCAAACGTAATCCTACTCGTGTTGGTGTTCAAGAAGCTCTCTCAGCCTCAGATTTTGTAGCGCCTGGAGTATCTGGTTCAATTCGGTTTTTGCGTTCAGGCGATCGCAATGGCTCAGTCCAACTGGTAAAAATTCGTCCGAATCCGAGCACTTCCAGCGGTTACGATTTCCTGCCCATACCCTCTAATTAGTTTTAGTAGTTTGAGTTAGCTGATAGCTTACTATTATTGTAGTATAACTGTGTAATATTTGTAGAATACTTGTTGACTTGAACAAATTAGACCGATTTCAACTGGAGTTTAGACTCAACTCCAGTTAGTATAAACTCCATAATAATGAAGCTTGTAATAAACTTTATTCGTTAAAAAATGAGTTGTATTACCATTGCATTACTGACTATTGGTTTCAGACATCCTCTTAGGGAATATTTAGCGATGATCAATCAACACTTAATACTCAATTTTAAAACACCAAATCCCCTGCTTCAACCCGGAGATTACCTGTTTTCCAACCTAGATAAATCGGTCCATTACCATTAACTGGTTTGTAAAGGTCAAGGTGTTTTGACCAGTCGTGTTCTTTCCCATTTCGCTTCATAATTGGTAAGTCATTTTTAGGATTGTGGGTCAGTTCAATACTCTCACCAGTGCTACCAATCCACTGCACTTTACCTAGGTCAATTTCCTGTAAATCTAACTGACTTTTTTTCTTAACTGCCTGTTTAAAATCGTCATAGTTACCATGAGATTCCTCTTCTCCTACTTCTAGAGCAAAGCCAGCATAGCTATTGCCTAGGGGTGTTGCCTTCAGAGTTTTTTCTTGACTATAGAGCTGGGCGAATTTCTGGTTCGGTATAGCCACCTCAGTATAGGTATCTAAATTAATCGAGCGAATCGCTAACCAGGTTTTCTCCAGTTTAAAGAACCAAATCCCATCTTCTATTTCTGCTTGAGCCGTCTTAGGTAATTGGAAAAAGAATGGTCTATCCTTTGCTGGTCTTAACCACAAAACTAGGTTACGGTATTGCCCTACTTGGTCTCCCTGATTTTTTCCTGGCTTCACCCAATTACCACCAGTATTAGCAACAAAAAAATCCACACCCCGCTCTTGATTGTATGCCATTAGCTTGAATGGTCCGACATCACCATCGGGGAATTCACCCGCTAAACTCCCCAACTGATAGGTATGACCAAAGAAGGTGGTTTCCCAATATCCTGGTTTGTCCTCACCTCCAGGTTTCCAATTTTCGTAGACTGGTTTACTAGCCAGGATTTCCACAGGCTTCTGAAACTGCTTACGAGCTAACTTTACCACCGCCTGGGGAGGTCGATAGGCGCTAGTAATTACGTGAATCACATCCCGTTCTGGCTTAGGATTGACTAAGGTAACATCGCCAAAATAAAGCCAGAACAGACGGGCAGCACTGGCTCCGTAGACCACATTACTTTTGCCGTAATCCCGCTTAGTCGGTCCGCCAAAACCACCTCGATAATATTTCACTGCTGCCGCCGCTGACATCCAATCTAGAGCCGCTTTGGCCAGTTGCTTCACCTCCGGTTCCTTCGCAAAGTCGTAGAGATTTAGGTAAGCCGCAAAGGTGTGACCATGGTAAGTCTCTGAGTCCCACTCTCCCATACCAATGTTGTATAGCGCCCAGACATAGCGCTGAATTTTCTTTTTATACAGACGCCTAGTCTCTTCATTTCCAGTTTCCTCCGCCATCAGATAAACGGCAATTTCTCGCATTGCCCGGAGATTGTCCGTGTTGCGTCCATCCACCCAACTTCCTCGCACATCGGGTCCCCAACCATCACCACCTTTTCCCTTACCATAAATGGGGTGAGGACGTCCATTGGGGTCTGTTTCTGTCCAGGTTTTAGCACCATCAAACATTCGCTGTTTGTAGGTCGGGTCGAGAAATTGCCCAAAGAAGAAGTATTTTCGGATTTGTCCCTTGAGGGTGAAAGCGTAATAGTAGTCAATACCCTCAGTGTGTTGGTTATCTTGAGCTTGGGCATCTTCTGATTGCAGAAACTCTAGGGCTTTCTCCCGATTGCCAACAATAAAATCAAACATGGCATAGGGATAAGACCGCTTCTCATTTTCCCCGTAGTTGTTGCCATAACCTTTACCACCGTAGTACTGAATTGCCTGGTTGGCTCGCACCCAGAATTCTGATTCTAATTCAGGAGTCCACTGATTCCTATACTTGGTCGCAATCGGTAAGGGTTCAATATGAATTAGATCAGTAACAGATCTGCTAATAACTGGTTTAGCTTGTAGCGCTGGTGCCGTCGGTATAACTTGGTGAGTACAGCCCAAGACAGCACCAGCGACAAAGAAAGCATTGCTTAATAATGGAATGATTTTAAGAGTGAGGTGGAATGGGCATCTTGGTGGAACTGGCATCTTGCGTAGAACTGGCATCTTGCGTAGAACTGGCATCTTGTGTAGAACTGGCATCTTGCCAGTTTCAATTTATTTCGCGCGGGCAGGATGCCCACTCTACTCCTATTCATGGGAAGATTCAGCCACGCCACAAAGGAAGCTACGAGTAAGTCACGAGATTTCCGAGATTTCACCAGATTTCACCAATTGTAGCGATTGGCCTCAATTCTTACACAACAACCAACACTGTACACCTGAGCGTCAACCCTAAATTAAACATCGGCACTTCAAAATTTTTAATCATGGGCAATGGGGCTCAGAACGCTCAGGGATTCATAAATTCAGGATATATTCATGTTTGATTTAGTATTTGCTCGCAATTTGGCCACTACATTAATCATACTCACTCTGTTCATTCTTGGCTTAGACAAGTTGTATCGCCAGGATCAAAACGCTGGAAAACCCCAAAGGGTAAAGCACATGCAACACGCCCTTCGAGTCGGATTTGCGCTCAAGGCAACTCAATTCCGTTGAGATTCCCTGAACTAGGTGTGGAATAGGAGCCAGTTCCCTAGTTCGACCCAAGTTACTGGTTTGTCAGATGGCTGTGAATATTAGTAAACAATAAACCTATAGTAACCATGGATAAGGCAACTACGTAATTATTCGTAGGCCATTTATTGCGAGTGGCTCAGAGATTTCCGAGATTTTGCGGATCCGGTTTACTGTGATTTCCGATTACTCTTGTATATGGTAGTTTTAACCTTTTGCTGCATCCCCCTGGGGCACCCAACCGCCCATCAGGGGTTTTTTATATTCAGTGTGGCTAAATTTTATGAGTTATACTATGCTGTAGTCTTAACCGTAATTGAAGGAGAGAGCAGTGGGGAGTAGGAATCGGGTTTTGATAATGTCTAAATTAGGCTAACCGTCCCTACCCAGTCTTATCCACTCAACTCAAGGTCTCCCAACGTTACTACACTTTTAATAATCTGCAAAAAATTCAAGCTAGACTAGTAGTAGCCTAGAAAATACCTAAATTTTTCCATATAAAGGACAATCCATTTTAAGCTTTTTAAGTTTGTTAGCCCTATAAGTTAACTTATTATGTGATATAATAGTGATAGATTTTTTTTTAACAAGTAAAACAATATCTATCAAATTTTTATAAAAATCGTTAAAATACCACTACTAATAAATTCAGTAAATAATAATTCCCCATTTTTGGGATACTTTTACTATAAAAAAGAAATTGTTTAATTTTAATTAACGATTTTTTTAATAATTAAAAATATTCGGTAAAGCCCGCTATAAAAAACACTAATAAAAAACCGTTTCAATAAATCATAAAAAATCAGTTCAATAAATCCTAATTGAAACGCAATAAAAATCAGCAGGAGGATGGGTGGATTCTTCCTCATGTTCCCCATCTCCATAAATCATCTCTCTACAGGTGCAACGCTCCAGATCTATCTGTGGGGAGTCGTCAAACCTAACAAGTGCTGATGGTACACACCCCACTAAAAACGAGAATTACGGGCTTGCTCCATCAATTGCTCAGCCCTACGTCCCCACTGGGGATTACCTTGGCTATTGTAAAGGTCTCTAGCATACTGCAAGACTTGCAGAGCATCACTAAATCGGTTTTGGCGCAGAAATACTACACCAGCAGCATAATAGGCATTAGCGTAATTCGAGTTAGCTACCGCTGCTTGCTGGAAGGCTGCCAGAGCACCATCCAAATCTCTCTGAGTAAATAAAATTCCCCCGATATTGTAGTGGGCTTCGGGGTATTTAGGATTGATTTTGATCGCTTGCTCAAACGCCTTTTTTGCTTCCTCTAGCTTGCCCTGTTGCTTATAAATCAGTCCCAAATGATATGCCGGTTCGGGAGCATTACGGCTAAATTGCATTGCTTGTTTAAATGATGCGATCGCTTGTTGGGGTGTTCGCAACTGGGACATAACTAAACCCATATTATAGTGAGCAACACCGAGTAATGGGTCAAGTTCCAGAGATCTTTCTAGATATTCCCGTGCCTGAGACAAATTCTTTCCTTCCAACAGGGCAGCCCCTAAATTAGCAAAGGCTAGAGCAAATTCTGGATCGGTCTGGGTTGCCCGATAAAAGGCATCGGCTGACGCCTGCAATTTACCAACCTGCCGCAATGCTAGACCCAAGTTGTAGTGTGCTGGTGCTAGCTTGGGATTCAGTTGGGCTGCCTTTTCGAACGCCACGATCGCTTCAAGTACCTTACTCTGTTGAATTAATGCCAGTCCTTGATTAAGTTGCTCAAGGGCTGCGGGTTGAGTTGGTTTGAGTGCTGGTAGATACTGAGACTGAGCGATTAGTCTAGTACTGTAACTGTAACGGCGAGTCAGGGGATGATGTCTACTCAGTCTCTCTGGTGAATCATTCAGATTATCTGGGTTAACCCCTAGGGCGTGGGAAACTAGTGGCTGCGTGAGCACCAACAGCGAACTCACTCCTAGGCAGAAATAGCCTCTGGCAGTGACTTTTCTGTTAACAAAGATTAAGTTGAGTGGGAACAAATTTCGCTTAAGATTTTTGAAACATTTTTTTTTATAGTTGTTACGTGTATTCATATTTTTTGAAAATTAGTGACCTAGAGTTATCTTACTTAACAGTTTTAGTAGTTTACATTACAAGACATTGCAAGTTCGATCTAGATCAGACCAAATTAAGCTAATCTCACAACCAGATAACGTTGATCCCATCTCAACAAAACTTATGCATAAACCGTAGTCAGGAGATAAGTAGGTAGAATGATTAGGTAAGAGAAGCGTTGACATGGCATGTTTTAACAAACTCACCTCCCTACCCGATCATCCCCTTAATGCTCCGCTTCAATGCATAAGTCCAATTGAAATAATTTGGGGGTAAATTATGAACGGCAAAGTGTGTAAAGCCACCCGTAATGTGGCTATTGTTGGTCCGTATCTCAGTGGGAAAACCACTCTACTCGAAAGTTTGTTGTCCGTTACTGGTACGATTTCTCGCAAAGGCACAGTAAAGGAAGGCAACACCGTCGGTGATAGTGCCACCGAGGCCAGGCAACGCCAAATGAGTGTGGAGGTAACTGCCGCCAGCACCGAGTATCAAGATATCTGCTTCAATTTTATAGACTGTCCCGGTTCCATTGAATTTGCTCAAGAAACCTACAACGCCTTAGTTGGTGTGGATGCGGCTGTAGTGGTTTGTGAACCAGTAAGCGATCGCGTCCTGACCTTAGCACCCTTATTGAAATTTCTCGACGACTGGGAAATCCCCCACTTAGTCTTTATTAACAAAATGGATCGGTTTGAGTTGACCGATGATGCTAATGGTAACTCCTTACGGTCCGTCTTTGATGCGCTCAATTCAGTTTCCACTCGCCCCTTAGTACTGCACCAATACCCCATTGGTAAGGGAGAACACCTCACCGGTTTTATTGATTTAGTCACCGAGCAAGCCTATCTTTACCATCCTGAGGCCCCAGCTGATCCGATTCCACTGCCAGAGTCATTGAAAGAGGCAGAACAGCAAGCACGCACAGAATTACTAGAAACCTTAGCAGATTTTGACGACCACCTCCTCGAAGAACTACTAGAAGAAATTGAGCCACCCCAAGAAGAAATTGTCCAAGACCTGAAGATGGAATTGGGGGCCGACTTGATTGTACCGGTATTTATAGGTGTTGCTCAGCAAGATTATGGTGTTCGCCCCTTGATCGATGCCCTACTGCGAGAAGCACCAACCCCAGAAAGCACCGCTGAGCGTCGGGACATTGCTGGTGATGAATCAACCACGGTGGCACAGGTACTCAAAACCTATTACACTCCCCAAGGTGGAAAACTCTCCCTAGTGCGAGTCTGGCAAGGTAAACTAACCGATGGCATGGTCTTTAATGGTGTCCGCGCCGGAGGCTTATACCGTATGTTTGGTCACCACACTCAGTCAGTTTCCCAAGTATCTGCTGGTGACATCGTTGCCCTGGGACGCTTAGAGGGTATTAAAACTGGTGACACCCTGAGCACGGATACGGGTAATCCAGAGATGAAATTACCAATAGCTGAGGCAAGCAAACCAGTCTATGCGTTAGCCATTACCCCTCAGAAGCGCAAAGATGAGGTTAAGCTCAGTGGTGCCTTAACCAAGCTGCTGGAAGAAGACCCATCTCTGGTGTGGGAACAACATGGAGACACTCACGAAATCATCCTATGGGGACAGGGAGATATTCATCTTCAGGTTGCTCTAGACCGGATGAGCCGCAAATACAACTTACCGATGACCACTCACTTACCCCGAGTGCCTTACAAAGAAAGTATCCGCAAATCCACTACCTCTCATGGGCGCTACAAGCACCAAAGTGGTGGTCATGGGCAATATGGTGATGTCTACCTTGATATCCAACCCTTGTCTCGGGGTGAAGGGTTTAACTTTTCGGAAAGCATTGTCGGTGGGGTGGTGCCAAAGCAATATATCCCTGGTGTGGAGATCGGAGTAAAAGAGTACTTGTCCCACGGACCGTTAGGCTTCCCAGTGGTAGATGTGGCTGTTACTCTCACCAATGGCTCTTACCACTCCGTAGATAGTTCGGAACAGGCATTTAAACAAGCAGCACGGCTAGCTATGACCGGTGGCATGCCCAATTGTGAGCCAATGTTACTTGAGCCAATTATGTCTGTTGCGGTCTATGCACCTCAGGAATTCACCTCTAAGATGCTGCAATTGATCACCGGTCATCGGGGTCAAATTCTCGGCTATCAGACCTGTTCTGATTGGACAGGATGGGATTGTGTTTCTGGCTATATCCCCCAGGCAGAAATGCAGAACTTGATCATGGAATTGCGATCGCTTACTCTAGGGATCGGTTTCTTTAATTGGACCTATGACCATCTCCAGGAAGTGCCAGGTAAGCTAGCTGATCGGGTGCTGGCAACCACTGGCAATGGTAATGGTAATGGTAAGAGCTAGGTGAATCCCGTTAGGGGTTAGGTGTTAGGAGTTAGGTATTAGGTGTTGGGTTAATGGTTAATGGTTAATGGTTCTATTACTTAAAGCCTAAACCGATCATGCCTAATGCCTAAACCGATCATTCCTAATCCCTAGGGAGAGGCTACCCGCTGGAGTTTTTCAATAATAAAGGGAAGTATCAAAATCAGTAGTTTGATTGGCCAAGGAACAAAAAATAGGCTGACAAACAGACAGAGTAAGGCTGTTATAGCTGCAGCCACTTTGACGATTTCCTCAGTAGTCTTAACGCAAAGGTATATGGCTACTGAGGCGATCATTAAAGTCATCGATAAGGGTATAAGCATAATTATTACCTCAACTTTTTCCGCCATAATTACCTAACCTAGCATCAGGGTTATGGAAAACATAGCAGTTGAGTCAGGTCGCCCCGTCTAGGCAACAGGGGGGTGCTGACCATCCAACACTGCCAATTAGCAGAACTTGATCCCAGATTATTCTCCTAGAGACTACACGATCGAGAATGGGATTTTCGGATACTTACCTAAATTCTGCAACCTTGGCCTTGGTTTGATTCACCTCAAGATGCACCTCAAGTAGCGGCTCCTAGCTCCCATCCCATGGTGCTACAGCAGCAAACCCTGGCAACGATGAAGCCAATCCCTTGTGGAGTCGGAGTAGAGCGATTGGCCGTAGGCCACGCGGGGCGCGTTCGCTTCATCTTGCTATTAAAGCGATCATGCTATCAAGCTTAATCTCAGGACAATTGAAGCGTGCCATTTAGTTTAGCTTGGCTTAAAGGAATATTATACACAACCTATACATAAATCATACCTTTAGCTAACGTGATAACCAACTTTAATCTTGTTGATAAAGTTGCATAATCGTTAATTAAAATATTCGTAATTCATCAAGATTTACCCAATTTAAGCAACTTAAGAAGTTATACGAACTTTTAGATATTTTTTTTTTTGATATGGATTTGCATACTGAAAATAAGCAATCCAGTTCAATGTGGCCAAACAATCCCCGTTACGACTGGGTGCATCTCAATGCATGCTATTTGACGCGGTGGTGCGTTACGGGACGGACTGTCCCAAAACTTGCTATGGCTTGCGTCTTGGCGAGCCCGTCCCTAACACACCCTACGCCACTTTTTTACAAATATGAGATGCACCCGTTACGACTAGCCTCTCTTACCCCTTAGCCTGATCAAAATAGAATGACTAAAAAATTACTCACTAAATTAACAGTTGCTACCACCAGCCTAACCTTAGTCACCTTAGGAACTACCAGCAGCGCACAAGCAACAAGCTTAACTGGACTGATTGAATTTTTGACTAATGGATCAGGAAGTACAGGTTTAGCTGTTTGGGATACCGGTGCTGATCGCGATTGGGACTTGTTCGTTACTAACGATGGGGAATATGGTGATTTCATTAATGACCCAACTACTCGCAAGATCGACTTTGAACTAACAAAAGGTATCCATACATTTACGATTTATGGTGATGGGAGAAGCTTTCTTGCTAATCAAAGTCATTACGGTTTAAATTTGTTTTTCAATGGAGAGACCACCAATCCAGGGATTTCAGTCTTTGGAGAATTAGCCAAGTCCACTGACTCTGATCCAACCTTTTCAGCCAATAGTAGTGGTTCAACTCGGGGACTGGATGGAAGTATTGTACCAGGCTCAGGAACTTTGTCCTTTATCGATGGTTTAACAACCGTGACACTAACTGACTATATTTATCAAGCACCAAATGTTCAACAGAAAAACCGTGTTGGTACCCATAGTATAGGTTCAAATAGTTACTTGGACATGGTGGGACAATTTACATTAAACGTAGAAACTAGAAATCTAGACAGTACATCTGTCCCTGAACCGGTTTCAGTGCTAGGTCTGCTGACAGTGGGTGCATTCGGTGCTGGTGCAACCCTCAAGCGCAAAAAGAAACAGCAAGCCTAAGCTCGCCTTCTCAATAAATTACCAATCTCAACAAATTACCAAACTATATAGCAGTTCTCAATACCCAATTGAGAACTGCTATAATTTGTACACAATCTATACCTAAGCCATACCTTTTGCAAACGCGATCGCAAACTTTCGTAAGCCTTACTAAAAATGTAGGCTAACGGAATTTGATATAACACACCGAACTCTTGACTAGCTCCTACCCCATCGAGATATTAATCATTTTAAATAACGAAGTAGGCCAAGCCAAAGAACGAAGCAATTAGGATTTCAGCAAAAGGGTAATGATCGTTTGGTTGGCTTCTACCCATAATTTTGATTACTGACCCGGTATTCTAGCAGTTTTCTATGGTTATATCACACTCAGGTTAGCAGCCAAGAATCATCTAGGGTGCAAAGTAAATGGCCATTTTTAACTCACAATACCTGATCGATATTCAGGAAGGATTAGGATTTGCGGAACAATTAGTGTTTTCCAACACAGGGCAATATCTGAGTGATATTCAAAGAGCAGTTTTGCAAAAATCCTGGCAAGGGCAACGCAAAACCTATGACCAAATCGCTCAAGAGTTAGGCTATTCAGCAAGTTATATCAAGCAGACCGTTGCCCCTAAATTATGGAAACTGTTCTCAGAGGCACTAGGGGAAAAAGTTAGTAAAACCAACTTTCGTAGTGTACTCGAAAGACGACAGGTCAATCAAGAATCGAGTCATACTCAGGAGCTGCTTGGGGTATTGAGACAGGGACTAGAGCCTTACTACAAAGGGAAGGTGCAATCTACAGCTAGCGAAGAGATCTCAAATGTTCCTTATGGGAACCATCCCAAATCCCAAATCCTCAATCCTCAATCGCAGCAGTTGGAATTACCAGAAGGAAGAGTTCCTTTAACTTCCCGATTTTATGTCGAGCGAGTCCCCTATGAATTTAGGTGTTACGAAGAGATTGTTAAACCAGGAGCTTTTATTCATATTAAAGCACCCAGACAGATGGGGAAAACATCCCTGATGGTCAGGATTCTGGCTCATGCAGAAACTCAGGGTTACCAAACTGTGCGTTTGAACCTTCAACGAGTGGATGTTGAAATTCTCACCAACCTAGATAAATTTTTGCGTTGGTTAGCCTACAATGTCACCCGCAAGCTGAACCTAAAACCCATGCTAGATGATTATTGGCATGAAGACCTCGGTAGTAAAGTCAGCTGCACCACCTATTTCCAAGACTATCTGCTCGAACAAATAGACAGTCCTATTGTTTTGGCATTAGATGAAGTCAATGAGATTTTCAAGTATCCCAAAATTGCTCAAGACTTTCTACCCCTGCTACGCTCTTGGTATGAGGAAGCCAAAGATAGCAAGATCTGGCAAAAACTTCGGCTAGTGCTGGTTAACTCCACAGAAGTTTATCTACCCCTAACTATGCATCAATCCCCTTTTACCGTAGGATTGCCGATTCAGTTGTCTTCATTTAGTTGGGAGCAGGTTCAGGATTTAGCCCAACGTCATCAAGTCGATCTCTCCATGGGAGATTTAGCCCAGCTGATGTGGTTAGTAGCTGGTCATCCCTATTTGCTGCGTCTAGGGTTATATTATCTAGCGCGACAGGATTTGACCCCAGAAGAACTAGTGCAAAGGGCGACTTCAGATCAGGGAATTTACAGCGAACACTTACAGCGACACTGGTGGACTCTACAACAACATCCTGATTTAGCCGTAGCCTTTGAAGCAGTGCTTAGGGCAAAAGTTCCAGTAGCCTTGGAACAGCTACAGGCATTTAAGCTCTACAGTATGGGGCTGGTGAATTGGTCAGACAATCAAGTCATGGTTAGCTGCAATTTGTATCAGCGATACTTTAGCGTTCGCGAAGCGTCGGCTTTGCCGAATCGCTTTCACAGCTATAGCGCTACTTCCTAAGAGGATATCTGAAAAGTTTTTTTATACTGAATTTTGCCCCCCTAACCCCCCAACCTTGGGGGGAACAAGAGTCCATTTGCTTGTAAAAGTCCCCCAGAATTGGGGGATTTAGGGGGCTTGGATGTAGCAAATGAGACTTCTCAGACAACCTCTAAGAATAGGCAAGAAAAAAGCCAAGTTTGACAAAGCTTGTAGCAATTTATCCCTAACCATTATTTGTAAATACCCCAGCGCTTATTGCTATAGTAATCGGAAATATAGCTATATAGCATTTCTAATAGAAAAAATAATTACCGTTTTTTTCATTATCCAAAATCCTTCTATGTCTTGATGCAGTAGCTCATAGGGTAAACCCCCGTGAGGCCACTGCATCGCTACTTTATTAACTCTTGCCTCTTGCCTCTTGCCTCTTGCCTTTCCAAAGCGGGAGTATGTTCACAATTCAAATACAAATGCTATATAATCGTTACTGTTCAAGGCCCCCCGATAGCCTGCAGAGCTGAAACAAATATCTGCCAGTAACATTATGACCTCTTGCCATAATACCAGCACCGCCGTCATTGAAGACTCGAAAGGGGTTAAGCGAGTTGCGTTGCTAGGAATGCCCAACACCGGCAAATCAACCTTCTTTAACCGGATCACAGGTACCACTGCTCACGTTGGCAATTGGCCCGGAATTACGGTAGATCTACTACAAGCTAATGTGCAACTCAATGGCGAACCTACGGAATTCGTAGATTTACCAGGAATTTATGACCTCAACGGATTTTCTGATGATGAGAAAATTGTTCAAACCTTCTTAGAAAATTTTGCTGTTGATCTAGTTATTATTGTTATCAATGCTTCCCAAATTGACCGTCAAATTCGCTTGGCGTTGCAGGTTAAAGCCCTAGGTTTACCGGCAGTGTTGATGCTGAATATGGCTGATGAAGCTAAGCAATATGGCGTTAAAATCAATACAGAAACATTATCCGATAATTTGGATATGCCTGTGTTCCTCATTAGTGCCAAGTATGGAGATGGCTATATGAGGGCATACCTAGAAATTTCTAAAACTTTAAACGCACAAGAAGAATCGATTAATAGAGATAATCTAATAGATAATCTAAAAACTCGTTTATCTGACCATAGCTCTATCTCCACGAAAGAGATTGATTCAGTGCTCAATGGTGCGGTAGAAATGCCCTCTGAGATGGCAGTAAATTTAACAGCTAGGATTGATAAGTTACTGCTGCATCCGATATTGGGGTTACCTTTGTTCTTCTTAGGAATGTTCCTGGTATTTTGGGTGGTTTGGACTGTGGGACTCCCCTCTCAAGACCTGATGGATAATATGACTGGCTGGATTCAAGGTGCCATGATTGAGCCTGTTATCCAACCCTTACCCACAGTGGTTCAAGACTTTTTGATTAATGGGATTTGGAATGGTTTAGCTACCGTTGCTTCCTTTGTACCATTAATTGTGCTGTTCTTTATCTTAATGGCAATTCTAGAAGATAGTGGCTACCTATCCCGTTCTGCCTATTTAATGGATATCTTTATGGAACGGTTGGGGTTAGATGGTCGCAGTTTTGTGATGCAAATGATGGGATTCGGCTGTAATGTTCCCGCATTAATGGGAACTAGAGTTATGCGATCGCAAGCCTTGCGACTGCTAACTATGCTAGTGATTCCTTTTGCTTTGTGTTCTGCCAGACTCCAGGTATTTGTCTTTATCATTGCTGCTGTATTTCCCCATGGTAACGGGGCTTTAGTATTATTTTCCCTGTACCTACTTAGTTTTGTCGCCGCCATTGTCACTGCTGCTCTTTTCCAAGGAGTGTTTAAAAACGAGGAACCCTTTATTATAGAATTACCCCCTTACCGAATTCCGACTATCAAACAAGTCTTACTCAGAGGGTGGGGAGAAGTCAAAGAATTTTTGCAACGAGCATCTGGGTTTATTACCTTTGGCTGTGTTGCCGTTTGGTTCATCACGAATTTACCTCCAGGAGCGACAGGATTGGATACCATTGGCGGGCAAATTGGACAATTTTTAAGTCCGGTCATGAATCCCATTGGTATTAATCCCCATTTAACCCTAGCCCTAATTTTTGGTTTCATTGCTAAAGAAATTGTGATTGGCTCTTTAGCGGTAATTTATGGACTTAACTCCGTTGCTGTTAGTCAGCAGATAACTGATACAGTAACCTTTATCCAAGGATATAGTTTTTGTATCTTTTGCTTAATCTACACTCCCTGTTTAACTACCATTGTTACCCTATTTAATGAAGCAAAATCCTGGAAATTTACCTTATTTTCCTTAGTGTTTTCCTTAGGGTTGGCTTGGGTAGCTAGCTTGATATTTTACCAGGGAGCTTTAGCACTGGGATTTCAGTGAAGAGATAGCAGTTCTCAATTGGGTGAGGTACAAATTATTGGGTTAATGGGAGTAGGGAGTAGGGAGTAGGGAGTAGGGAGTAGGGAGTAGGGATTGGGGAGTGGGAAAAAATCCTGTCTACCTCATTAGTTTGATAATTAATATAAAAGTTAAACGTGAAAAGTTAAATGAAAAAAGTTAAACGAGTAAATGGGGATTCTCCCTTATCCTCCATGAGCAATACAGTCAAGAACATCGAAATGAACCAATGACCAATCACAAATGTATTATTTATTACATAAAAATTTATTTTTCGTGGTATACATGTCATGCTAGTGTTAGTCAATTGGAGTGGAAGCCCCAGTAAGGGGCTGGGAAAATGCAAAAAATCCAGGCAATCATCCGAGCCTATAAGCTCGAAGAGGTCAAAATAGCTTTAGTCAATGCTGGTATCGTTGGCATGACCGTGTCTGAAGTTCGGGGATTTGGACGGCAGAGAGGTCAAACTGAACAGTATCGCGGTACAAAGTACAGGGTAGACTTTCTTCCTAAGGTCAAGCTAGAAGTCGTTGTTGAAAATGGCTTAGTTGACATGGCAGTAGAAAAAATTATCACTGCTGCTCAGACCGGTAAAATCGGCGACGGTAAAATTTTCATCAGTCCCATTGAGCAAGTTATCCGGATTAGGACTGGGGAAAGGAATCTAGAGGCTGTTTAATCCCTAATCTTGTAGGGTGGGCAAAAACAGTTTGGTTCAAATGAGTATTAATGAGAGCGAATACTTTGCCCACCCTACTTTAATTGGTATTTTTTTTACTGACCGCTGACCGCTGACCGCTGTTTGCGTAGCGTGCGCTTAGCTTGAGCTTGTAGCTTGTAGGGTGGGCAAAAACAGTTTGGTTCAAATGAGTATTAATGATTAGATTACTTTGCCCACCCTACTTTAATTGGTATTTTTTTTGCTGACGGCTGAACGCGCACGCGTGCGCGTAGCGCATATGCTTACAATCCAGAGACGATTTGGTAAGTGATTAGTAGGAATTAGTTTAAATTAGACTCATAAAACAGTGATGTGCTCCTATCATGCACTGGCCAATCGTCGTTTTCACCACCTATAATTAATTTTTCAATCTCCACATATTCTTTGGCAAGTTGCCGGAGAGAATTAATTAAAATATCAAGAGCGATCGCATCACTAGTTCCTAAATCAAACCAGCAGCGTCCCCAAGTGCCTTCATACTCAAACTCGCCCTGATTATGCATCAACGCCATTAAACTGTTTTCTGCTACTCTATCATCATATTCCATGTAGCTGATTTCTAAGCCAACCTCTTGCACCGGCAGGTTTTCGGCATCAAATCCTCCCAATTTACCTAATAAAAACCAGGAATTGAATAATTCTTCCACATATTCCTTTTCGCGATAGGAGGGAACAGTGCTAAATTCTATCCAAATCCACAAATCAAATGGGTTAAACTCACGAAATATAATTTGCATATCGTTAGGGAACAGGGAACAGGGAACAGGGAACAGGGAACAGGGAACAGGGAACAGGGAACAGGAAATCGGGAATCGGGAATCGGGAATCGGGAATCGGGAATCGGGAATCGGGAATCGGGAATCGGGAATCGGGAATCGGGAATCGGGAATCGGGAATCGGTTTCAAGCAATTATGTTAACAAAAACTAAGTTTTACTTATCACCATCAATCCCGACTATCCGATAGTAAACTTTTGATTAATCCTGAATTTTTACCAGAAACTATCTTATCACAATTTTCAACTAGTTGTGAAAAATATAGTTATGAAAAATCACCAATGGAGAGAGGCGGTGCGACAAGGCGCGAGGTTTTAACGCCTACGGAAAACGCACCATTACGGTCTTGGAGAACCAGTTGCTGATCAGACTCCCCATCTCCCCATCTCCCCATCTCCCCATCTCCCCATCTCCCCATCTCCCCATCTCCTGGTCTTCCTGTGATTCCCTCAAACAGTATAACTAATTGTTGCTAGTACTACCCAATCGAGATCGTGAGTTTCTCCTAAGGCATAGTGAACTGTACACCATTCCCCAGACAGATTGAAGTTAAGATGATAAGTTTTGGCATTCAGCAGTTGAGTGGCAAACAGGTTTCTCAAATCTAACTCGAACTTGCATTCTATTTGGATTTCCTCTAATCCTTCTCTTTGTTCTGACAATTCTTCTTGAACTTCTTGGTATTGTTCCGTTGATAAGTCTCCTTCTTCTTCTAACTTTACTAGTTCTTGTTCTAACTGTGCA
>NZ_JAAHIG010000017.1:0-27239 GCF_010692305.1 Moorena sp. SIO4G3
TGTTTAACTCGATAGCGCTAGCCCCAGTTACAATCTCCGTTAAGGAGATGAATTAATGGAAACTCAGGTAACCATTCAATGCAGCGTAACTGCTTTCCTTGGAAGTTACAATCTCCGTTAAGGAGATGAATTAATGGAAACTGATCTTTCTACCAGAACTTGCAGGTGCAGTCGGGAGTTACAATCTCCGTTAAGGAGATGAATTAATGGAAACTCGCGTTTCAACTTCCACTGAATTTTACTGAAACGCAGTGTTACAATCTCCGTTAAGGAGATGAATTAATGGAAACTTGTCTGAGTATAGTTGATAGAATTTTTTGCTAAAGTTACAATCTCCGTTAAGGAGATGAATTAATGGAAACAAAAGTTGTTGGACTTGATATGATTACACGGCAGTTACAATCTCCGTTAAGGAGATGAATTAATGGAAACCTTGTTGAAATCTGTTTGCATCAAATATTCTCAGGTTACAATCCCAGTTAAGGAGATGAATTAATAGAAACCGCAGATAATAGAGAATGTAGAATTAAGAATGTATAATACAGACAGTAGACTTGTTATAGCACTACGCATTAAGGTGTTTGACATTGATAAAAGCTGAAAAAGTGCGACCCGTGGCGAATTTAATTCTTAATGGGTCAAGCGCACCTGCGCTGTTTTAATAAACTTTTGCCTCTTGCCTCTTGCCTCTTGCCTTCCGCGTAGCACTATACCATCTCCCTCAACCAGATAAATTAATCCAAACAACAATAACCCCCAGTTAAGGATAAAACCCTTGACTGGGGGTGTATTGAACAAGATTAATTTTCGGCGTTGCTGAATCAAGGAATGAATGCGCGATCATCTGGTTTTGGTCAAGCCCCCGTGGGTCCCCCAACTTTGCGGTGCGACCCGTGGCGAATTTAATTCGCCTACGGAAAGCGCACCGGGAGGGACTTTTAGAGTTTTGTTCCCCCCAAAATTGGGGGGCTAGGGGGGCGAAACCATACCCAAAATCAGCAACGCCTCAATTTGTACCTTATGGGATATAGAATTACTCTAAACAGTCTGTCATTAGCTTCTTGATCACAAAATCCTTAACATCAGAATAGATATAATAACGACCATTAAGATCCACAAAAGAAGTCTCAGGCTTATTTAAAAGTTGACAAGTTAGGCGATTAATAGTCATGATTTCCTCTAGAATTTGGTTGCTGTCACAAGCCACCAGAGCGTTTTCACTGCCTGCTTCACGGTCTTTATCCAGTATCTCAGACATTCTTGCTTTTGAGACTCCCTTGGCACTGTGAATCATGTAATTTCTTTTTTCGACCCAATAGTCAAGCTTCTTAAATGATTGAAGAATAGTCTGCCAAAGTTCTATCTCCTTTGAGTTTTCTCGAAACTGAATCAGGGCATCTACAAAGTTCCGCTTCCTGAACCGATTCTTCAATTTATAATCACGGTATCCTTTTTGTTTATCTTTCCAGCACTTAAGCTCTTCATTATTAAACGTTTCTTTACTAACCAAATAATCAACAATTTTTTCGTCTACTATATCTCTATTTAAAACCCAGTTATTCGGTTTGTTTTGGTCAAAATACTTTTTACCTAGTTCTCCCATCAGCTTATGTAACGTTTCTTCACAGAAAGAAGTCATCCGCGATAAGAAATTGGCAATCAGATTTAATTCCCAGTAAATTCGGCATTGGGTATATAAGTTTAACCATTTATAATATTTGTCTTTAATCTCTGCCACTACTCCCAGATTATCCTTTTCCTTTCGTTTAATCAGCTTTTGTGCCCCAGAGATATCCAAGTTAAAACAGTAGAGGCCAATTTCCATAGCCTTAATGACTAATTCGATATCACTTTTGTTGTCAGACACAGTCTGTACTTCAATTCCTTGGGTAATCAAATAATCTAAGGTTTCTACCCAGTCCTTTAGAATCTGGATGCCACCATCAAAATCCCAGCGATTCAGCAGTTTTTTGACAGTTTGATATTTTTGACTGCGCCGATAACGCCAGTATGAAAATAGGTTACAATCAGAGAGTTTACCGTCTAAAATTCCGTCAATTGATAAATCTGGGCTTAGAAAGATGGGATTTTTGAAGCTGGCTGCCATGGTTTGGATTTGCAGCGCCATTTTCATCTGATTTGTTCCACCTTTTGTGCTGATTAAAACTAATTCCTCTTCTGAGGATGTTTGATCAATTCCCTCAGCTTTACTAATCTCATTAAGAGCTTGGTAATAGTAGCCAAGCATGCGGTCTTGGTCATTACCAGGAATATCAGCAGGAATAATTTTCCACTCTAGGGAAAACTCCCATCCTTCTTCTTTAAGCCACTTGTCCAAGATATCGAACAAATAAATGGTATCCTTCTGATGACCTTCTGGTTGATTATCACTCTGTTGGTCTGTGACGAAAATATATGCCTTTTTTGCTCCAAGACTGATAGCCTTTTTAATGGCACCACCAATCCTAACTGGCATCAGACGAGGATGCCAGTAATCTGGATTGGCTTGATACTGATTAAACAAAACTTCTGTAAGCTTTCGGCTGGTTTGCTTAACCCCAACCTCAAATCCTAGTTCTTGGTAAAGATGCTCTCCTTCAATATACTTACGCTGGTCTTTCCAAATTATACTACGTTCAGGAGTTAATGCAGCTTGTTGTTCCTTGAGATTGGGTTCATCTGGCAAGAAGTCAATGGGTAGATAATAGTTTTCTCCTACTATTGGTAGTTGAATAGCTAGATCAGAGGTGCCAATGTTAGCGATAAGAATTGCCATGATATATTTTAACTTTTTTAAGCAATTATTAGGTGGGGTGTAAGCATTCAGCAGTCAGCTTTGTGGAACAGGCTTCTAGCCTGTGAGGTAACTCAGATTAAACAAATGGTTACCTGTTTGATTCAATAGCTGATAACTGATAAATTAATGCTAATAGCTGAATGATAATAGCTGAATGCTAATAGCTGAATGCTTACGGTTAAGCCAACGGAAAAATACGATGATAGTTATCAGGGTTAGTTTTTTCTTGCAAAAGCTGGAGAAACTCCTGGCGTTTGGAGTGTTGAATACCAAACACGGTCACCACTTGGTAATTTCCTAAATCAGCAATCCAAACCGGAGAGCGATCGCCTGTATGACCACACAGGTCAGGGTCATAAATTCTGTCTCCTTTCCGATTAGTTATTTTCAACTTATCTGAGTGCAACAGGGCTAAAGCATGAGGTTTATCAAACTGTTCTTTCCCAGAACAGAGGATAATCTGACAGTTACTATCTACTGCTTCTCGCCATTCCTTTTGGCTTAATCTCGGAACTGGTAAAAGCGATCGCGGATTAACCTGCTGATCACTCAGAGTAGCTAAAGCTGTACAAAAATCTTCCAATCTCTGGTGAAAACGAGACTTAAATTCTCCGGGAGTATCGGGTAATTGCCACCATAAATCTTTCTCGTTTGCTCTCAACCGACTACCGCGATAGTAAGGTGGTTTTGGATTTTGACGATTTTTGCGAGAATAAAGAGGTCGTCTTGCTCCCTGTCCGACTCCACCAAGATGAAACATTAACCAAGTCAAGTTTACCAATAAATTTCTAATAGTATCCCGTTCAGCTTGGGTGGTTGGTGCTTCCCGGGAATAACTCAGTTTTAGGGTTCCCTGTTGTTTCAGACAAGGTTTATCTTTAGCCTGTTCTGAAGTTCGAGGATTTTTAGCATCAGTAATATTAAACTGAATCCATCCTTGAGTTTGAGGTTGAATTGAACCAAACAACTGACATTCCCACGTCTTTACTTGTGCTACTGGTAAAAAGCCTAAAGCTAAGGTCCGGAACCAGTAGCTCAGCATAGATTTAAACGCTATAGGGCGCACCTCGGCTTCTGCATAGTCATCGGGTTTACCCTTTGTATTCAAAGGTTTGCGAACATTCCTAAAGCGTTTATACCCGTGAATCAGTTGACCTTCAAGGATAAACTTGACCTCAAAAAATGGCTGAGGATTATTCTGTTCACCTTTAACGTGCATTTGACCATAGCCAGTATTAATCTGGGAACCAACACCGGATTGTAACCCCTTTTTCAACCAAGTTTTGACTTGATTGAACGTATCTTGATCACATCTAGCAGTTGGACGTAACCCAATTAAAACTATCGGTTTGTTAAGAGAAAGGAAGGGATTAGGATTAGGGCTATACTTGGGAGAGTCTTGATCCCAACTCCAGATATTATTAGCCATATCCACAGCTAAGCCTCTCTTCTCGACTCCCCATTGCTTGGCTAATGGGTAAGCATCCAGAAAAATCACTTTCCCTGCACAGTCTTTTTCTTCAGCTTCCAAGGAACCAAAGTACTGTGCAACGTGTTTTTCTGCTTGTTGGTTGGCTTCCTCCCTCTCTTGCTGAGTTATCTTTGCTTTCTGCTGGAGGATATTGTCTAGAATAGCTTGAGTGAATTCCCAAAGTGCCTGACGTCTTGCCACACCTCGCAGAGTACTGGAAGGAATATAAGGTATTCCCAAGGCATCGAAGGCCGGAAGCAGAATATTTTCCGGTCCGGTTTGTCCCCCTACACGCATCCGCCAAGCACACTCAACCTCAAATGTATTATCCTTTCCAGCAATTAGCTGAGTGCGCTGGTTGAGGGTTTCCAAGCGTTTTTTGTATCCTCCAGCTTTTTCTGCTGCCATCTGGAGAACTTGTACCTTGGTTAAGTTATTCTCTTGCTGGTTTTGCTTGTCACCTTTTGCTGATGATGACTCAATCACAGGTTGAGGCGATCGCATCCAGCGTAGATATTCTACAAAACTAGCAGCATTATTAGGTTGGAATCCCTTCGGGAGTTTCTCTAGCCAAGTGGGAAGGGATTGATTGTCTCTATTGAAGGTCATTAATCTGAGTCTCCTGGTTTAATGTCGTGGTAAACTGCATCTGCCCAGAAACTAAACTCTTGGGCTATAGCAAGTGCTACCCCTGTCAGACCCAGATATTGGTGATGATTCATGGTATTGAGGGTTGCTAAACCGTCTTCATTGACTAAATTTCCGACTCCAGGAACGTTTTCTAAACTGCGAAAATAGCTTTCAATCACCTCTCTTTTCCCTTCTTGACTCTTGGTTGTCCTTTGGCCTATAGTAGGTGGCTTTTGTGGATCCCATTTATCAAGGGCAATTTCCTCACCTTTGAGACGCATTAATCCCCAAGTGGCAACATAGGTATAGAGTTCTACTGCTTGACTCTTTTGCTCTTGAAGATGCTGTTTATAGTCTTGGGACTTAATCTCCTTGTTTTCCAAGGCTTTGTCATAGCGCGATCGCAAATCTTTTAAAGCTTCATAAGCATATTTACTCAGACCCCGTGGATCAAACATCATCCTTTCCCCTCTTTTTTGCCATTAGATTCTTTCTGTGGTGCCATCCACTGTTGCACAAATCCTCGTCCTAAACTTTCTTGTCCGCCAATTTGCAACAGGGAATTGTCTTTTAATAGCTGTTGAAAATCATCAAGATGCTCTTGGGCAGTACCATTAAATTGAGTAGTAACTCCCCAAGGGAAGTACATCAAAGTATCAGGAGGAATTGCTTCTTCATAGCGAAAACTGCCATCTGTAACAACCTTGTGTTCATTCAGCTTTACCTTTACCTGTCGCCAGAGGCTCATCTGAATCAGAGTTTCACAGTGCTGGTTTGGCAATACCAAAACCTTATCAATACTGGTTTCATAGCCTTTAGGAATAAAATCTTCCCAATTCTGAAAAGGCTGCAAACTACTGCCAGGAATCAAGGCATCTTTGAGATAAACGGACTCTTTTTTTGGTATATTGCTACGGTAGTTTTTGATATTATTAGTATTAATAGTATCATTACTATGGTTAAACCTTACCCAGCGTTGTAGTAATAAAGGACAACTAATCCAAATCACACCATGACTTAAGGAAGAAACGGGAAACCATAGGATTGAGCCATCTCCTACCCAAATACTGCCCTGTTCCAGTTGAGTTATTTTTCGGTTTGTTTCCAATTCATAATACTCAACAAAATCTTGATTCTTCAAATCCTCTAAATCAGGACCAAAAAGCTTAACTTGCCTAATGTGAGCGGCAATCACGTTGTCTTCATCATTCGGGTCAATATTGATTACCACATTTGCTCTATATCGTCCCCGAATAGTACTCGAAGGCAGATAGGGAAAATTCGTATGAGATTCCCGGGCAATTCCTACTAAATTACCCTCTTGACTGGTTCCCCCAGTATGTAAGGGAGAAAGTAGATATAAATAAGCAAGATTAAGTTTCATTGTCTCTTATATCATGTTACGATAACTAACCTGTCTTGATGCAGTCGCTCATGGGGGAAACCCCCAAGACCGCGCTGCATCGCTTAATAAAAATCTCCCCCATCTCCCCATCTCCCCATCTCCCCATCTCCCCGCCCCTTAATTATGGGTATTCAACCGGACTTGATATTACCCCACAAAAGTTTTCCATAGTTCAATTGCCTAAAGGTTTCCAAATCATCATTATTACTATCAGGTAACAGCAGTTTATCCTTAGGTAAGTTTTCTCCAAAACTATAAACCGTACCTGGTGCCACAAACGCCCGTTGGGGTGATAAAGCAGACTGCCAATTTCCCCTTTCCTGAGAATTCAATAGCCGACGTTTGATCTGGGTTCTACCACCCCACAGTAAAGGGCGATCGCTTACACAACCTCTGAGATTCTCTTTCCAGTTACTGGGATAAACGCCATACTTTGCTTTCTGTTTTTCTGCTATTCCCGGAGTCAGTAAATAGGCAAAGTTGCTGGATTTTTGTTCAGAAAACTGCTCTAAGTCTTGCCAGGGTTTTAAGGGCTTGATGGGGGAAACAATAGCTCGATGTCCCTCTCCTCCCAAGCGCACCACGGTCTGATCTATTTTAGTACTAATCCCTGCTACTAGTCGCCATCCCGGATCCATACGCACTGCTATTTCAGTGAAATAACCTTCCTCATCCCGTACCTGCCTACTCCCTGATTTCATATGGATATGGGGTAGTATTTGTAGACTCCAAGGGTGATCACAGAAGTAATCGTTATCCTTGTTATCCTTTTTATTCTCAAAATTATTCCCTTCAAGATACTTGATCAAGGCTTCAGCTTTAATCCAAGGTTGAGGAGAACCACAGATAAATTCATTTTCCTCAAGTTGAGGAGGAACCATCGGTTGCAATTCGTCCCTATCAAAACAGATATAATCCCAACCGGGCTGAGTATCTTTTGGTTGAAGACGCTTTATCTTATCCCAAGTATCCGTTGAATCTTTGTGATTATCTTCTGCTTCCGTAGGATTATCTTTTTTGCGAACACAGAGTAAATCCTTTGGTGTTGGTAACCAGAGGGTGTTTTGTATATCTAACAGAAATGGTCCGATAAATGTTAAATTTCGTTTCTTATCTTTCTGGTTATATCCATAATGGGGTAGAGCAGAACGAAGGGCTTGAAAGACCGTAATGGGCATGGGAGGAAACTTCCCTTTTGCCCAAGACCCTTCCCCTGGACTAAAGGGTTTTTCTTCTCGAAATAGCAACACATCTATGGGTTCAATGGTATACCAAGATAGCATTTTTTTTAAGAGGGAGATGGGGAGATGGGGAGATGGGGAGATGGGGAGATGGGGAGATTTTTATTAAGGGTAATTATCCTGACATCATATTAGCCTTCAATGGTGGTATTTTTGCCTATTGCCTTTTGCCTATTGCCTATTGCCTATTGCCTATTGCCTATTGCCTATTGCCTATTGCCTATTGCCTATTGCCTATTGCCTGTTCCCTGTTCCCTGTTCCCTGTTCCCTGTTCCCTCCATTCTTCACGTTGTACCATCTTATCTACCCAAAAAGCACTGAATTTTAATAACATTGCTAAATCTTTTTCTTGGGTACCGAGGGCATTTTTTCCAGCAGCTTTTCTGGCATGAAACGCCCAATTTTCCCATTGATTAATCCAGTCTAGTAAAGCATGTTTAACTTCATCAGATAGGGTTTCGTCCCGGCGGTTGAGGATAACTTCGGTTGCTTGACTCAATAAGCGATCGCATTCGGTGACACAAGCATGTTTGGGCAAGTCTTCTGCTAGTCGATACAGCACAGGAGAGAGGTCAATGTCTTGGTAATGCTGAATAAATTTCCACCAATAGTCTAGTAAATGTCCTTTCATTAGTGCTTCTAAACTATTGCCACTGCCGTAGATAACTCGGAAGCACAAACCATCTTTAGGGGGAATAATGTCAAAGTCCCCCGCCCCCCTAACCCCCCAATTTTGGGGGGAATTTGAGTTAAAGTCCCCCGCCCCCCTAACCCCCCAATTTTGGGGGGAATTTGAGTTAAAGTCCCCCGCCCCCCTAACCCCCCAATTTTGGGGGGAATTTGAGTTAAAGTCCCCCGCCCCCCTAACCCCCCAATTTTGGGGGGAATTTGAGTTAAAGTCCCCCAGCGAGGGATTGCTCGCTGGGGGATTTAGGGGGCTTTGCTTAAGTCCTGTTCTAGTTCCTGGGAGTTTCTTGGCTCTATCCTTCTCTGCAGTCCAAAGGTTGTCTAGAACCGTGGGCAGTGGTAAGCTCTTATGAGCAATCACAATGCCCATGCTCATGGTGGCACCTTCCCCCATGGTGAAATGGGCACGGTCGGGTAATCCTTCTAATGGTTGGTTGGGATACCAGTAACCGCCGTTAGGGTGAAACTCTTGTTGGGGGTCTTCAGCACCACACCAAGCCGCACGAAGCGATCGCAAAAATTCCGGCAAGTCTTCTAGAGGCAACACGGCCATCACATCATCCCCGCCACTGTAGACAACTTTGCCGCAAAAGCGCTTTTCAGTTATATAAGGCACGAGGCGATTGGAAAAATCTAGTAGAGCACGATTGAGTCCAACATGGGTAGCTGGTCCCATGCGCTTTTTGGTCTCTAGCAGTTCCTCAAATCCCTTAACTTGCTGACTAGATTGGTCTAGTTGGTCTGTAAGTATGTAGTGTTTATATTCCTTGAGCTTAGCACCAGAAACATATTTTCCCATGCCATCCCCATCAGCCAAGACAATTACCCACCAATCACCAGGAGACCAATTACTAAAACCAGTTTGTTTATGAGCGGTTTCTACTAACCGTCTTAGAACATCCCGAGATTGAGTTAATCCCATATCATCCGCTAGCCACCTACTAGAAAACATCACACCGTTGAAATGTTTACCTTGGTCGTTGTTGGGATTAATCCTGTTATCAGTCTTGGGAACTTGAAACGGATAATTACCAGTGCAAGAGCGAAAATTATCCTTAAAATCAGGTAAGTCTTGGTCAATTAATTTGCTCAGATTCTGCCAGTATTGGCGGATTAGTTCAGGATGGTCATGGGCAAATCGTGCGGCAGCAATGGAACTCAAGTTAGGAAAGCGAATGAATTGTTTGTAGTCAATACCCAACGATTCACCAACGCCACCGTACTGCCAAGCCATACGCTTGGTTAATTCCAAAGCATTGAGCTTTTCTGAACCATTGAACAGTCCTCCTGGATAAACTGCCGCCATCAACCGCCAGAATAGGCGCATGGAACGAGCTGACAGACCTCCACCTTCGGGAAATCTTCTATAGTTTAGATTGGGATGCACTGCACTAAACTGACCAGAAAGGGTGGAGCGCTCTCCTGGGGCAACGGGAATCTGCCAAGTGCGGGTGTTCTTGACAGCTTGAATAGATTTTCCTAAAGTAGCTTGTAGGATTGCCCACCATGTCCCGACATTAAGGGTCTGGTAAGCTTTCTCTTCTGCTTCGGTAGGAATTTTTTGCCCAGAACGGGAAAACGCGATCGCTTCTTGAGCGTCTTTCCATTTGCTATCAAATGTTTCCTGGTCGTTTCTGCTAATTACCAGTTCTTGATCGGGATTACCCAACGGTACTGCTGTCCAGTAAGGTTGCCAAGAACTTTCTATCTGAGCATCCCAGAGTGTATTCCACTCCCAACAACCAGGTTGCTGTAATTTTTCTAAGTCTCGCTGGCAAGCTTGGTAGTCAGCATCAGAAAAGTCTTGTAATATTTCCTCTCGCTTTTGCTGATTTTGGGATTCTTTCAGCCATGAAATAACCTTCTGTTTGATATGTTCGCGCACTTGATCAGCAATTGCTTTCCATTCCTCTGTTAGCTTTTCGGTTAATTCTTTCCCCAATGTTTCAGCCGCTTTCTTTCCTGGAACGACAGCGGTAATAATATTAGGAAAACCAGCAGTACTCAGACTAGTCGATTGATTGTAATCAAAACGGCTAACTGGATCTAAGTCATCTAGGGAATACTGTTGAAAACTATCCCGAAAAATTGTAGAATTTACTTCTGGTTGGTCAAATTCCTGAATCATCAGGGCGTCAATAATCTCTTGACTCCAGAGGGAGGGAGTAATTACCGCATCAGGACCATACAATTGAGCAATATGCCAGCAGAGTTTAACACTTAGATAATGCAGTAAATAGGAGCCTGCCCAGAAATCAAGAAACTTGCGGGAAGCTTTAATAAATTCCTGGACTGGCGAGAACGTGAATAATAGTAAATAGGGATGTTCGTGAGACTTTCCTGGCTGCCAATCTTCTGGATACAGGGCACCAACTAGGGCAGAAACTGTGCTGTTGTAGCTGTGGATTGGACAATCGGGTAAGATTTTATGAGCTGGAACCAGTAAGGCATTTGGATATTGCTTGGCTCTAATTTCTGGATAGAACCGCCAGAGCCACCAAAACACTTTTTTCTCATCCAGTTCTGTAGCAATTTTACTGATATCAGGTGTTTCGTCTTGATTAAAAGAGTCTATCTGGTGCTGTTGACCGCTGATAGGATGCTTGACTTGACAATCATTACTTTCTGTGTTAATAACTGCGCCTAGATTAACCCGGTCAGAGGAACTAGCAATCGCATTCGGCAGAACCTGACTTTGCTCCTGCTGGTCTACCAGTTGCTGCCACCAGTTTCGCAGCTGATCTAGATTGTTTCCGTAGCAGGCTAATGCCCTTTGGTCTTGGAGCTCCTGATGCATTAGAGCATAAAGCTTCCGCTGATAGACACTCATGTAGATTCACCTCAACAGGTGATCCCAAGTTAGCAGCTGAGCAGGAGTACCAGTTTAATTTTGATGCGAATGACGAAAATTGCTATGTTGACTTCTTTCAGAAGTCGGGAACAGGGAATCGGGAATCGGGAATCGGGAACAGGGAATTAGAGGGAGGGAATCAATATAAGTGGAGTGGGCATCCTGCCCGCCTGGAAATGAAACAGGCAAGATGCCTGTTCCACAGCCAGATGCCCCTTATTAAGGGGGGTTAGGGGGGATCCCTCTTCTGACTTCCCTATTAAGTTCCCCCCTTATTAAGGGGGGTTAGGGGGGATCCCTCTAGTGCTAAACCTTAGCCTCTTCTTTCACTAACTTATCCCAACCCAAATCTTTCAGACTGTTATTACGACGTAACGGACGAGTTGCCAATTCCAGAATATCTCGGGCATTAGTAAAGCCGTGCATTTGAGCAAAGGTAAACTCAACGGACCACTTAGTATTAATTCCCCGTGCTTCCAAAGGATTAGCATGAGCCATACCGGTAATTACCAAATCCGGCTCCAACTCATAAATCCGCTGAATCTGGTTGTAATTGTCTGGCTTCTCGATAATCTTGGGAGTTGGTACACCCATTTCGTGGCAAGTCTGTTCTAACAGAGCTAACTCAGCCTTCTGATAACGCTTATCCATGTAGGGGATACCGATTTCATGGCAAGTCATCCCGCAACGAACTAGGAAACGAGCTAAGGAAACTTCCAGCAAGTTATCCCCCATGAAAAATACTGACTTGCCACGCAACAGCTGGATATAATCCTCCAAGCTTTCCCAAATTTTAGCTTCCCGTTCTGCCAAGCCTTTTGGTTCAATACCAAACACAGAACACATTTTCTCTATCCAAGCCCGAGTGCCATCCGGACCAATGGGGAAAGGTGCGCCAATTAACTTACACTTGCGGCGGCGCATCAGAGTAGTAGCAGTACGGCTTAGGAAGGGATTCACCCCAGCAACATAGTAACCTTCTTCAATTACTGGCAATTCCGTGTAACGCTTAGCAGGCAACCAACCAGACACCTTAATCCCCTGCTTCTTCAACTCTAGGGTTAGGTTAGTCACAACCGGGTCAGGTAGGGAGCCAAACAACACTAGGGGTGGATGATCCGCATAGTCTGACTCTTCCGCAGCCACCTCTTCTTTCTGGCGTCCAAAGTTGAGGAGTTTTGCGATCGCATTCCGCTCTTGTTTCTCCTCTTCCACCTGGGGTGCTTCTTTCGGACACTTGTGAGCCATAGCGGCCAACACAGTATCTTCACCCTGGGTGAAAGCATAGTCTAAGCCATTAGCACGAGCCACCACAATCGGAATCCCAATCTCAGATTCCAGCTTGGGAGCCAAGCCTTCCAAATCCATCTTGATAATTTCCGTAGTGCAAGTACCAATCCAGACAATCACACTAGGATTGCGATCGCGTTTAATCTGCAAACACAACCGCTTCAGTTCCTCGTAATCATTCAGCTTAGCGGAAATATCCCCTTCTTCCAACTCCGCCATCGCATAGCGTGGCTCAGCAAAAATCATCACCCCCATCGCATTTTGGAGGAAATAGCCACAAGTCTTAGTACCAATCACCAAAAAGAAGCTATCTTCAATCTTTTGGTAAAGCCATGCGACGCAGCTAATTGGGCAAAAGGTATGGTAATTCCCAGTTTCGCACTCAAAATCTAGGGCTTGAGGGGTTTCAGCAACAGTCATTTAAAGTTCTCCTCTCCTGCTTTCTCTCGTCGGTTTTAAGGGTTTAAGGTTTTAAGGGTTTAAGGTTTTAAGGGTTGAAGGTTGAAGGTTGAAGGTTGAATGTTGAATGTTTTAATGGTTGTTCGCGTAGCGTGGCCTATTGGCCAAGGTTTTAAGGGTTAAGGTTGAATGTTAGTTGGTTTAAGGTTAGTTGGTTGAACGCGATGGACTTCGTCCCGCTTTGCTGCGAAGCGCGTGGCCTTTTGGCCAAGGTTTTCAGGCTTAGTTTGACCCGGTGGTGCGTTACGGGACGGACTGTCCCAACACTGGCTACGGAGAATAAAATGAGGGTTCGCCCGTCCCTAACGCACCCTACACCTGCTAACTTTCAACCAAATAACTTTCAACTTTCAACCTTCAACCTCCTAACTTTCAACCTTTCTTTCAACCTTTGCTTACACCATCATCAGGTCTAATTCTTCTTCCTCAGTCTTTGCTGGGGTTTGAGGATTTAGGTAGAAGTCAGACAGCAAAGAGAACAAATCCCGGTCAGGTGCATCTTGAGGTACAACCCCCTCAGGCTGTGCCAGGATTTGGTCAGCAATATTGAGATAGTATTGGCAAACCGGTTCCAGGCTAGGGTCAGTTTCTGCCATTTCAAAAATCGTTTTGCCCTTAACCCGAGAGACACGAATGTCTTCAATTAGTGGCAGAATTTCCAGCACTGGCATGGGCACAGCTTCCACATACTTATCGATCAAGTCGCGCTTAGAGGTGCGGTTGCCAATCAGACCAGCCAGACGCAGAGGGTGAGTGCGAGCTTTTTCACGAACAGAAGCAGCAATCCGGTTAGCAGCGAACAACGCATCGAAACCGTTATCCGTGACAATCATGCAATAGTTGGAATAGTTCAGGGGAGCAGCAAAACCACCACAGACTACATCACCCAGAACGTCAAACAGAATCACATCGTACTCATCAAAAGCATTCAGTTCCTTGAGCAGCTTTACAGTTTCTCCAACCACATAGCCACCGCAACCCGCACCAGCTGGGGGACCACCAGCTTCTACGCAATGAACACCACCATAACCTTTGTAAATCACATCTTCAGGCCAGACATCTTCGTAGTGGTAATCCTTTTCCTGAAGGGTATCAATAATGGTAGGGATCAGAAAACCAGTCAGAGTGAATGTGCTGTCATGCTTCGGGTCACAGCCAATTTGCAGCACCTTTCGACCCCGCTTAGCTAGGGCAACTGAGATATTACAGCTAGTTGTGGACTTACCGATACCACCTTTTCCATAAACTGAAAGTTTCACCTTTAGTTATCTCCTGTTTCAGATAAAAATTCTTCTTTTGTCTTTGCCCCTAAGCCAGCCGAAAGGATAATTGCTGAAATTCTGCTGGATTTATCTTAGGCACCGCTTCGGCGTTGACCCTAAAGCCAGCCATAGATTGCTTAGCTTGTCTTGATGCAATAGCGAGTGGGGGAAACCCCCGCATGAAGGCGCTGCATCGCTTCGGTGCTTCTTGCATTATTCACGAACTGCACTAGAAAATACAGGGTCTTTTTTATCGATATAGCCTTTAAATTACTTTAAATGGACTTTTATAAATTTAAACCATAATGTAAATCAATTTAAATCTTATTTATTCAATTTAATACTTAATTAATATTTTTTATATTTTTTTTTAATAAAAATTGAAACAATAAACAAAAATAAAAAATCACCAGAGTGAATCAAGCTGATAGCACCTCAAGTAGCGTGCGCGTAGCCCATTAGCTGATAGCACCTCAAGTAGCGTGCGCGTAGCCCATTAGCTTACAAATCATCCAGACCCACCAGAAGCCATAGGCGGGTCTAGCTATTGAAGTTTTTTGTAAATAATAATTAAATTTCTACGGAGCAATCACCGCAATCTTCTCGATAGAGTCACAGACTTTGAAAAAGGTACACAGAATCGGGAGTCGGGAGTCGGGAATCGGGAATCGGGAATTGGGAATCGGGAATCGGGAATCGGGAATCGGGAATCGGGAATCGGGAATCGGGAATCGGGAATCGGGAATCGGGAATTGGGAATCGGGAATTGGGAATCGGGAAAACTGATCTGATTCCCCATCTCCCCATCTCCCTATCTCCCTATCTCCCTATCTCCCTATCTCCCCACCTCCCCTGATTCAGATTAAATCTCTATCCGCTCAAGCCCCTACAGCTTCCTTAGCGGCATACATCACTTCAAGAGTGATTTCACTAAAGCCACGCTCACGAGCAAACTTCTCAGTATTGCGCTTCACTTTACCGCGAACAAAACCAGGCACCTTATTCAGTTCTGCTTTAGCGTCCTTACTCCAGTTCAGGTCAGAATCAGCAGAGATCCCCTTGGTAATCACTTCCTTGGTATCATGACCACCAAAGATTTCTAACAAGTGGTCTTCCATACCCAAGGTGAAGGAATTGTAGACCAAATCAGCAATTTGGTTAGTACCTTCGTAACCCATGAAGGGGCGATAACCGATGGGGAAGTTTTGGATATGAATGGGAGCAGCAATCACACCACAAGGAATGTTCAATCGCTTACCAACGTGCCGTTCCATTTGGGTACCGAAAATCGCAGCAGGTTCAATTCGTGCGATCGCATCCCCAATTTGACCATTATCATCACTAATCAGGATCTCATCACAGTATTCGCTCACCTGCTCCTTGAACCAATCCGCATCATACTTGCAGTAAGTACCAGCCAGCACCACATGAATACCCATTTCCCGTGCCAGAATCTTGGTCATAGCGGCAGCGTGGGTATTATCTCCGAAAACCACAGCCTTCTTACCGGTCAAGTTTTGGCAGTCGATGGAGCGAGAGAACCAGGCAGCTTGAGAAACGTACAGGGTTTGGTTGTCGATGTACTCCTCGTAATCGACATTAGCACCTTGACCATTGACAATTTCCTGAATCTTACGGATACAACGGGCAGTTTCCACGACACCCAAAGGAGCAATATCGACATAGGGCATCCCGAATTGTTCTTCCAGGTAACGGGCACTCATCAAGCCAATTTCCCGATAAGGCAACAGGTTAAACCAAGCCCGAGGTAAATTTTTCAGATTGTGGACAGAAGCTCCCTCTGGGAGGACTTCGTTAACCTCAATACCCAAATCAGCCATCAGCCGCTTCAGTTCAGTACAATCGTGTTGATTGTGGAAGCCAAGGGTAGAAATACCAATTATGTTCACCGAGGGCTTTGCGGTTTTGCCCTCTGGGAGCTCACCCTTCTTGCGGGCTTTGTTGAGGTAGAACTGAACAATTTGATCTAGGGTGCGGTCAGCCGCTTGCAATTCATTGACCCGGTAGTGGTTGACATCTGCCAACATCACATCAGCCTTGGCATCCATCTGAGCCCGGTTTACGAAGTTCTCCAGGTCTTCTTGTAGGATACTGGAGGTGCAGGTGGGGGTAAGCACGATTAGATCAGGGTTTACCTCCTGATCCTTGCGGGTAATGTTGTCCACTACTTTTTCCTGAGAACCCCGTGCTAGCACGTTCCGGTCAACAATACTAGCAGTTACCGGAGTGTAGTCCCGCTCTCGCTCTAGCATGGAGCGCATCACGTTGAAGTAGTCATCCCCTAGGGGGGCATGCATAATCGCATGGACGTTCTTAAAAGAACTCGCAACGCGCAGTGTGCCAATGTGGGCAGGACCTGCATACATCCAGTAAGCCAATTTCATATCCTATTCTCCCTTGTTAAAAGATTAAGCATTAAGCATCAAACATCAAACATCAAGCATCAAGCATCAAACATCAATAATTCTTAAGCATTAAGCATCAATTATGGAGCAATTTTCTGGATTAGTTACTCAGCAACCAAGATGTTTTCAGCCTTGCTGCCTTGGCCTTTGGCCACGCTACGCGAACAGCCTTAAGACCCAAGCGTGATTTAGATTTTCTCAGAAGTCCGAGGTAATGACTATCCTTAGGGATAAGTGTTCTTTCCCTGGTATCTAATTCCCCAAATCCTCTTGCCAAGCTAAACATATCGATTAGGGATATAAAAGAATCTGAATCAAATTGCAATTATTCTTAATTTTTAGTTACAGGGAGTCGGGCGTCGGGAGTGTGGGAGGTGTGGGAGGTGTGGGGAGTGTGGGGGAGATGGGGAGATGGGGAGATGGGGAGAAACTGGAGATGGGGAATCAGATCAGTTTTCCCTATTGCTAGCATGCCTATTGCTAGCATGCCTATTGCTAGCATGCCTATTGCCTCTTGCCGATTCCCGATTCCCGATTCCCGATTCCCGATTCCCAGATCCGCTGTTCCCTAATATGAAAACCCCTATAGCAACCAGAATAATGTCAAAATAATCACAACCGGTTTGTCTGAAGAGTCGCGCAATTAAGTAGCAAAAAAACGGGATAAAACGAAACGGTATTTAATATCACAAAATAGACATTGACATTTCTTTAGCGCTAGAGTATAATCGAGACAATTGACACAGAGTTTTGTGACGATGCCAAGAACATTTGGAGTAGCAAAAAGGATATCGACTCAAATCGTCCCTGTGGTGGGGATAACCAAGTCGGTTGAAATTGAGTTGCTGTCTACTATGAAAAAGTTAGGCATTGTTAGATCTGAGTCTTACAACAAATTAGGTAGCATCAGTCACTGGAGCCTTGACTGGAAAAAGGCTATCCCGGAAGTGAAGAGCTTCAGGACTCCCGATACCTTGGGGCTACCTGCTAAGTTAATGGATTGGACTATTAATGATGTAGCGAAAGCCATTACAGCGAGCCAGGCGGCCTGTACCGATGCGGTAATCAAGAAAATCTACAAACGATTTCCGAGGAAGGACAATCAAAAGACCAGAAAAGAACTTTGCAAACAGCTTAAGACCTTAGCTTTTCTGGATAATCCACTTCTTCACAGGCTTGTTAGAAAAGAGTTTAAACGAGGGCACTCTTGGGTCAAAAACCAGATAGTTTATCAACAAGTAGGTTATAACTGCAAACGACTCTCTCGTAACACTTACGAGTTAGAACTAGCTGGATTACAAAAAAGAAAAAGAAACAAAATAATTGTTAGGTCTAATCGGAAAATAAAAGGACAGATTAGATTAATCCATAATCAAATCCTGCAAAGGTTTGAAGTTCACTTCTTGGTAGATCATGGAACGGTCGTTGTGCCCGGCAACCGCCGCTCTATTGGGATAGACAAAGGATATACAGAGGCTTTCTATGACTCAGATGGTCAAGCACATGGAAAAGAATTAGGGAAAGCTACTACTAAAAAATCGGATCGTATTTGTCACAAAAATCGCCAAAGAGGAAAACTCTGGGCGTTACATAAGAAGCTAAAAAAAATAGACCAGGCTAAGTCAGCTCGTATTCTTGAAAAGAATCTCACCCGGAAAACAGAAAATAAACGCTACAGACAAGATCAATCAGTATTAAAGGCGATCATAGGAGCCGCATCCAAATCTCTGTTTAACGGAGAGTCATTAAAAGTTTTTTCAGAAGATTTAACACGACAATTTAAAAATAAACGCCAGTCCAAAGCGGCATCCCGCAAACTTAATAGTTGGATGAAGGGTCAAATGCGGGACTCTATACAGAAATGGGCTGATTGGACTGGTTCAGTCGTGACAGAAGTTCAACCTAGCTACACGTCGCAAGTTGACTCCAGGAATCGAACCCTTCTCGGGAAAAGGACTGGGGACAATTTTACCGGATTTGATGGGGTCGTGTTACAGGCTGACCATAATGCTGCCACAAATGTCCTTAGCAGAGGTACGGATAAGGACATCACCCGGTATATGAGTAAAGCCGAGGTGCAGGCAGTATTATTGCGCCGTACTGCGCGTTTCTTGACAGGAATGGGATTGAGTCTGCTAGATGCAGTTGAGCTTGGTTGGCTTGATTGTAAACATAGCAAAACTCAGGCTTTCAAGCAACTCCTCATCGAGATGTGAGGAACGTCCAGACAGATGGGTGGAAGGTTTAACTCCAATTACTGCATGACCACTCCTCACTCGGACAGCAATAAATTGAACCTTGACCGTTTGATGGGGGTTTATCCTAATTAATGACGGTTTAAGAGTATCTCCTCATGGAATGGCATATAACTGATGCCCAAAGTCTGGCAATTATTGACCGTGAAATAGGCGAGCATGTCTTTTCACCAGCAGAATACGAGATTGTGCGGCGGGTGATTTATGCCACAGCCGACTTTGAGTATAAGTCTCTGATTCATTTTTCTGAGCGGGCATTACAAGCAGGAGCAGCAGCTCTAGCTGCTCGCAGCACAATTGTAGTGGATGTGCCAATGGTACAAGTAGGGATCACTCCCCACATTCAAGATACCTTTGCTAATCCAGTGTATTGCAGCATGGAAACCCTCACTCGTCCCCAAAAACAAAAGACTAAGGCAGCCTGGGGGATGCAAACCTTGGCTAGACGCTATCCAGAAGGAATTTTTGTTATTGGTCAAGCTCAGACAGCTTTGACAGTATTGGTGGAGTTGATTGAGGCAGAGGAAATTCGACCAGCCTTGGTGATTGGGGTACCTGCGGGATTTGTGGAGGTGGATGTGGCTAAATCTCGGTTGACGGACTCTTTAATTCCCCACATTCGGATTGATGGTCGTAAGGGTTCTGCGGTAGTAGCTGCTGCTATTGTTGATGGCTTAGTAGACTTGGCTTGGCAAGCCTACGGCCAGGATGATATTGATCTCTCACATGCCTAATATCAAGTCTGGTGGAATACCCATAATTAAGGAAAGGGTGGGAGGTGTGGGGAGATGGGGAGGTGGGGAGATGGGGAGATAGGGAGATTTTTATTAAGGGTAATTATCCTGACATGAGATAAAAGGGCGTGGCTCAATTGTAGAATGATTGAGAATGATGAGTCATGGGTAATGGGTAAAGACCTTCGGTCAGCCTTATTGACCCCAACCCTCCGTTGGTGATCGATAAAAATTTGGTTAAGATCCTCTCAGCAAGGGTTTAGCAAAGGGATAAGGATGGCAACTGCGGTTAAATTAATAGCTCCAGGTTTTTGTGTAAAGTACCCGAAAACCCCTTGGAGTGTGATATATGTCGAGGATGCTTCAGGCAAGTTTCATTTCCGCCTTAGTAGTCGAGACTTCAAATTTGAGCCCCGCGATCGCTACCGTTACCCCACTCATGAGGCGGCTAAACGGGCAGCATTGTGTTTTCTGGAATTACTCAAACGTATAGAGCGATCGCGGATGCGCATGAGCATTCTGCTAGAAATTGGTATTCTTAAATTTCCCCAACAGACCTATCACTCCTATGAAATCTGGTTATTGATTGATCGCACTCGCTATAGTTGGGAGGCAATAACGCCCAATGGTTTTTGTTTCCGCTCCCAGCGCTGGTACAAAAGTCCTAACAGTCCGATTCTTAAAGCTAAGAAACACATAGACCGCGAACTGGCGGTCTATCAAATCAAAAATGTGGTTGGCTGGGTTTAATAGACTTCGCGGCACTTTTCGGGAACAGGGAACAGCGGATCATCGGAACAGGGAACAAAGAATAAATCCTGTGTACCTTATGAATAAGATAATTGAATAGAGCTATGCGCAAAAATAAATATGAAATCAAAATCTATCCCTTTTGCCTTTTGCCTTTTGCCTTGTCTTCACCCAGGTTGATCAGACTTATGCAAGAGGTCTAATATTCTTACCGCTATCCTTAAAAAGGACGAGTATCAAAACACTTATGTCCGATAGTGCCATCAGGAAATAAGTAAAGAGGACAAAACGGTAATTCTATGGGTATGCTCACAATTGTGATAGGCTCCTGCTGCGGTTCGTGATTATGAGGCCAACGAATCCTGCTACTTTTACCACCGACAACATCAGGCATTTTCTGATCACTACTGTCAGAGATAGAACTGTCACTTTCTAACCTCTCGACGAAACCTAAATCAGAGATTTCCATGGGGAGCGATATATCCAATTTATTTCTATTGATTGTTTATATCAACTTCTCCCATGGCTAATAGAAAAGTCTTGCCATATTGGCCATAAGTTATAAAACTTTATAATCCTCAACTAGCAATTAATTAAGGGAATCGGGAATCGGGAGTAGGGAATCGGGAATCGGGAATCGGGAATCGGGAATCGGGAAAACTGATCTGACTCCCCATCTCCCCATCTCCCCATCTCCCCATCTCCCCATCTCCCCATCTCCCCATCTCCCCATCTCCCCATCTCCCCATCTCCCCATCTCCCCACACTCCCTGTTCCCTATTCCCTACTCCCTACTCCCTACTCCCTATTCCCTACTCCCTACTCCCTAAAACTATATAACTTAACTGATGCGACTTGCTTTTTCCCGGTACTNCCGCATCAGAACGATTGCGAAAGCGACCAACAACAACTCGCTGCATTTTTGGTAACAGGCGAACGATAGCCCAGGGGTGTAGGCGGTGATAATAAGTCATAATGTAGAGTGTCTCCTTTCATGGGGGGAACCTAGAGCCAGCCTAGGCTTGTAGACGTAAGTAGGCTGGCCCTTCCCGTGGACGTTTACCATCCACATGTTCAGTATATCACAAAAAATGCTATATTATAACATATTTTGAAAATTTTTGTAAATAATTTTTTAGGGAGTCGGGAGTTGCGTAGGGTGCGTTAGGGACGGACTTACCCTCATTTTCTCGGTAGCCACTGTTGGGATAGTCCGTCCCGTAACGCACCACCGGGTAAAACAGCTTTAATTACATACAATCTTGCTATTGCCTATTGCCTATTGCCTTTTGCCTTTTGCTTATAATTAATACGATTACCTTTTAATAAAAATCAGACAAATGTCTATCCAACAAATAACTACAGAATATATTGCCATAGACCCTGACTATTGTTATGGTAAACCCCGCATCGCTGGGACAAGAATGCCTGTTGCTGCTATTGCTGAAATGTATTTGGATATGAAACAATCTGTAGAAGAAATTGCTCACAAGTATGATCTGTCCTTAGCCCAGGTTCATGGGGCAATGGCATACTATTTTGAGCATTGGGAAGACATTGACCGTCACACCATTGAAACGGATCGACTGGTTGAAGAAATAAAGGTAAATAATCCTACTTCAAAGTTTCAGCAAAAATGGAGACAAATCACGGGTGAAAGATAAGGGACTTGCGTTTAAAAAAAATACCAATTAAAGTAGGGTGGGCAAAGTAATATTATCTAGAAGACTCATTTGAACGAAACTGTTTTTGCCCACCCTACAAGCTCTATCTCCCACACACCCCACACCCCACACCCTACTCCCTACTCCCTACTCCCTACTCCCTACTCCCTACTCCCTACTCCGCCACATTTCCAAATAAGCCTTTTCCATTTCCCTAGTAAATTCCTTACCATTCCACAAGGGGGCAGTTTGTCGAGATTGTCGCAGTTTCCAGGAAATCTGTTGTCTGAGGGCTGGGTCTTTACCTAAGCGAATCCCCCACTCGATATACTCATCATCTGTCCAGGCAATGCCTTCCGTGATTCCCGCATTCATCATCATGGTGTAACTGTTGCGAGCAACAAACTGTTCTCCCACTCTGGTGACTAGGGGAATACCCATCCACAGGGTTTCGAGGGTAGTGGTGGCTCCATTGTAGGGATAGGTATCCAGTACCACATCGGCAATCCCTAAGTTGGCACGATGAACCGCTTCCGTAGGCACTTCTGGTAGAAACCGGAGGCGATCGCACTCTACTCCTTCTTCTTCCGCAATCTGGTTAAAGAACCGTGTGATCGAGTCTTGGTCAGATTTACCTTTAATCAAAAAGTAGCTATGGGGGACCGCTTTGATAATTTTCATTTGCAGCCTTGTGGTATCGGGATTCCGCTTGTATCCCCTCTGACTACTGAGATAAACCGTGGCATCCTTGGGAATATCCAGGTGGTCCCGACGTAAGCTCGGTACACCCACTTCAAACCCATCCACAGCAATATAGGTTTGGGGTAAGCGCCAGATTTTCTCGGAATAGTAAGCTTGAGCGGAATCCGGTAATACGTAGGGGTCAGCAATCACGTAATCAATGGCAGGTAATCCTGAGGCATCCCACCCTAGCCACGTGACTTGTACTGGTGCCAGTTTCAGGGCCATGACTGCACAGGTAATATCCAGGGTGATGCTATCGAGGTCAATTAAAATATCCAGTTGATCTTGATAAACCTGCTCAGCCGCCTCTAAAAAATGAATCCCTAATTTGTGAGGATGGTCTACCTGATTGAGATACCATTCTTGGAGGTTATCGTTTACTAGCTTATAGTCTAGGAAATAGCCATAAAGTTGAAACCGCTCCCGGTCATGATGCTCAAACAGCCAACGAGCTAGCCAGCCCACGGAATGCCGTCTTAAACAACTCGACAAGTATCCGACTTTTAAGGGTCTAGTAGCTTTTGCTCCCTCCTCAATTCCCCCATCCTTAATCCCCCCCTTATTAAGGGCTCCTTCCTCAATTCCCCCCTTGTTCAGGGCTCCCTCCTCAATTCCCCCCTTATTAAGGGGGGCTAGGGGGGATCCCTGGTCAATTCCCCCCTGATTAAGGCTTCCGATTTCCCTGCTCCCTGCTCCCTGCTCCCTGCTCCCTTTATTAACAGATCCATACCACTCTGCTTTTGCCTTGGTATAACCCCGAACATTCCTCTGGAACAGCTCAGCAATTTGATTCAAAATTGGTCTGAAATGGCTGGGCTGGTCATGAACATGAGCCAGAGAAAAGAATGGGGTAAGCAGACGCAAAGTCTCAACATCAGACAAGTTAGCTGGTTGTTCCTTAATTAATGAAACCAGCAGTGATTCTAGGGTCTGGCAAGCCGCAGAAACCTCCTGCCAATAGCCCCCGGCATTCATGATTCCCCGCAATACCAGGTTAATGCCGGATATTTGGTTTGGTAATGATTCCGATAAGGAATAGCACAACTTAGCGGTTTCTATGCCCTGGTCATAATTACGAGCATTTTGATAAAAGGTAGCGAGATATCGTAAGATTTCTATATGGTCAGGATCTAAAGAGCGATAACATTCTAGAAAACTAGCAGCGATGGTCGGTTGCTTTAAGGTATGACCGATTTTCATACAGGCTGAGAGTAATGGCAAGAGCCAGACCTCAGGATTGGGAAGGTAAGCTAAGCAAGCTTCTGTGAATGCTAGGGAGGCTGGATGCAATGGTTGGGCTTCTAATATCTGCTCGAAAACCTCTTTTAATAATTTAGGACTTACGAAGTTTAGTTGCTTTTGCCCCCCTGCCCCCCAATTTTGGGGGGTTGTTGAGTTAAAGTCTCCTGCCCCCCTCGCCCCCCAATTTTGGGGGGTTGTTGACTCAAAGTCCCCCAGAATTGGGGGATTTAGGGGGCACTTGCGTAAGTCCTGTAATTGCTGATTGCATTCTACCCTTGGCTGGGTTTGTAGCAGTTCAATCACCCCCAGCTCGGTCAAGTCATCACCCCTAAAGGTTTCTAGCTTGATGCTTAGGGCAATAATTTCCAAGAGATTAGTCAGGTCCGTGGGGCAAATTTCCCGCATATGCTGGCGGATTGCCCAGGCTACGGCATAATCGGCTAACCCCTGCCTGCGCTCAGCTTCAGTTTGCAACACCTGGAGCAGTTCCTCAGTCCAACTCTCTAATTGGTCTGACTCCGCCTCCGCCATCACCAGCAGCCAAGTGGTTTGGGCTTCGGTCTCTTGACCCTGCAATAGAAACAGTAACCCTAAATGCCAGTAGTAGGCGATCACATCAGGCTCCCTTTCAATAGCTTGTTCGTATAAGTTTGCGGCTTGACTGTAGTCCCCCTGGATTAGATAGTGCTCCGCTTGTTGCTGCCAGTTAGTCATAGTTTTGTGCTATTTGAATTAAACATATCACCCCATTTTCTAATACTATTGAAAACCTGATTAGGGTAATTGTCCAGTGAAGTATTTCCATAAAAAAAGTGGGTAGACGGTTCTACCCACTATCACTAAATATCTAATTTTAGGTAATTAAAACTGTCCTCACCAAGGTTTTAACCTAAGTATCATTTCTTCTCACCACTTGATAAATCCTTCCAACCTGTGTTGCACTCGGGATTCTCGTCGGCATTAAAATTGACGTCTACATCCGAACCCAGTGGACCATCAAATTGCGTAACGTCTAATGCTTCACACAATACAGCCAAAGTGGTTGCCTCATTGCTCCCTGTTATCTGACCTAAGGCTGTGATGCCCTGATATGCCTTAAGCGAAGACTTATCATCAGCTTGGTCTGTACCCTTCTTTCTTGGGTCTGCATAGTTAGAGACGCTTTTTGGGGAATCACCTCCATCCTTTAACCCGTACAGGTAGTTATCAGTCCTTGTGGAAATGCCAAGACCTAACTCACTAAAATCACCACTGTCAGTTACAAATTCATTGTTTTCCAGGAAGTAAGCTTGCTGAGCTCTATTCATAGAACCGACATAAGTTCTAGCTTCCGACTGCTTAGCCTTATTAGCTTGGTTCAAGAAAGAAGGCAGAGCAATGGCGGATAGAATTCCAATAATGATGATTACAACCAGTAGTTCAATTAGAGTAAAACCTTCGTCTTGCTTTTTCTGGGTCAGGTGCTGAAGTAATTTAACTTTTAGATCAGTTTTCATAAGTCTTTCCGGAGGTGCGGGATGCTGATTTGTTCTGTCCTAGACTTAACTTACCCACTTGTTTTCATTTTCATATCATCTAGCGGGAAAAAAATTTTTGGGGAGTCGGGAGTAGGGTGTAGGGTGTGGGGTTTGGGGAATCGGGAATCGGGAATCGGGAGTCGGGTGTGGGGTGTGGGGTGTGGGGAGTAGATGTAGATCTAGATGTAGGGTGCGTTAGGGGCGGACTTGGCGTTATTTTTGGCCTCGTAGCCAGGGTATAGATAGTCCGCCCCGTAACGCACCACCAGGGTATAGATAGCCCGGCCCGTAACGCACCGCCAGGGTATAGATAGTCCACCTGGATGGGATTGACCTTGGCCAAAAGGCCACGCTACGCGAATGGTCACGCTTTAGGCTTTGCCGACGCTTCCGCGCTTGAGCGATCGCATCTGTCAAATCAACCAGGTTACCTTCAACCTTGGCCAAAAGGCCACCCTACGGAACCTGCCAACCTTCAACCGATGGCTGATCGTGGTGCGTTACGGAACCGGCTATTATACCCTGACGGATCTGCTAAAAATCCGTGGGAGCCGCTTCCTAACCCACCCTACGGCTTTTTGGGCAAGGCCTGTGTGTATAACAATAGATATAAACCCCCTTACCTGATCGCTAACAAGACAAGTTCCCATAAATTCTCAACACCTTCGAGCTATGGTTCAGTCCAACACCACCATCGACGAACAACTCCGCCCGTTTCCAGACCATACCCAATTGCCGGAATCTGATGGAACCTTTGTGAAGAACTTTCAAGAACATCCCCAAAGCATTCTTCTGACTGACTCCATCGAGCCGGTCTTGCAAGAGCTTCACCCGGACAATCGCTATGCCATCGGTCAAGATTGTGGGATTTACTGGCGGGAGACTAACCCCCCGGAAAAAGGTGCAGAAGCCCCGGATTGGTTTTATGTGCCTGATGTGCCGCCCCGACTGGATGGCCAGATTAGACGCTCTTATGTACTGTGGCGGGAATATATCACACCTCTGATTGCCCTAGAGTTTGCATCAGGTACAGGTGCAGAAGAACGGGATCGGACACCGTTGCAAGCCGTAGATGGCACTGTTCAAAAACCAGGGAAATTCTGGGTATACGAGAAAATTATTCGGATTCCCTACTACGGCATCTTTATGATCAATACCGGGGAGTTGGAAGTGTACCACTGGGAAGATGGCACCTATGAGCGCCTGAGCCCTAACGAGCGTAACCACTATCCCATTAATCCCATGAATGTAGAACTAGGGGTGTGGCAAGGGACGTATCTGGGTTTAGCCGAACAACCTTGGTTGCGATGGTGGGATCGAGAGGGAAATTTACTACTGACTGGCAAGGAGCGGGCAGCGTATGCGGAGGCTCAAGCCCAGCAGGAGCAACAAAAGCGGCAACAGTTGGTAGCCCAATTGAAGGCTCTTACTCCGGAACAACTTGAGGAACTAGGTATCGATCCGGGACTTTTGGATTGATTGTTGGGAATAGGGAGTAGGGAGTAGGGAGTAGGGAGTAGGGAATCGGGAGTCGGGAGAGGCGTAGGGTGCGTTAGGGGCGGGCTTGCCGTTATTTGTGGCCTTAACGCCCGGGTTTAGATAGTCCGCCCCGTAACGCACCACCTGGGGAGTGTGCAGAGAGCTGGATGCGATTTACCTTGGCCTAAAGGCCGACCCTGCGCGAACGCGATCGCATATCTGGAAATTAATGCGATCGCATCAGTAACGCACCAGCAAGATGATCTCAATGGGATCACAAATTTCAAAGAAACTGATGGCTGATCCTGGTGCGTTACGGGACCGGCTGTCTCAA